>CAYMFZ010000071.1:0-9470 GCA_964389585.1 uncultured Pirellulaceae bacterium
ACATCCGCGCACTCGAACGACTTCAAAAAGAAGTCAAAGAACTTGCATAGACTAGTGATTATCAAACGCCGGGATTTAGCTTTGACGAATCGCCTTTTTCGACTTGTTGGATTTAGGTGTAATTTTCAGGAAGTTGCGTGAGCGAATCGGAAACTGAAATAACGATTGATGATATCGCTGACGCATTCGCGGCCAGTTTGGAACGTGGCGAAAAGCCAACGATCGAGCAGTACAAGTCAAAGTATCCTCAGCTCGCTGAGAGGATCGAAGCGGTATTGCCTGCACTGTTGATGCTCGACGATTTCGATTCACAGCCCAAACGCGAGTTGGCCGTTGATGATTCGATTCCCCAAGTGTTAGGGGAGTACGAAATCGTTCAAGAAATTGGCCGAGGTGGAATGGGGGTTGTTTTTGAGGCCCGGCATATCACCATGTGGCGCCGAGTTGCTTTGAAAGTGCTGCCTAAGAGTCTATCGGAGCAGACCAACTATTTGTCGCGATTTCTTTCTGAAACTCGTTCTGCCGGGCAACTTCATCACACCAATATTGTTCCTGTTTTCGAAGTTGGTGAGGCGGAAGGCATTCACTTTTATTCCATGCAGTTCATTCATGGAGACAAGCGAAAATTGGCGACGGTGAACGAGCGAGCGAAAGTGAAATTTTGGCGACTTGGCTGCTGGGACATCGAGCAGCGGCTGCAGGCGGAATTCTTTGGGCGGTTGCCGGAGTCATTTATCCAGTCTTGCTTAAGCTAATGCATCCTGATTTCGCGATCATTGACATGCTTCACTTTTTTCTGTCGCTCACAATTTGCGGTGGCATCGCTTGGATCTTGCCATTCTTTTTTGGAACTGCGTTGGGTTTGTTGACTTATTATCCGGCGCTCCTGAGAAGCACGATGCAAGATTTGAACTTTTCAGCTCGTCGAACGCGTTTGCAAAAACTCGCGGGCCGCTACGTGCTGGGAGCGACTTTGATTCCTTTGTTGGCAGCAACTCTTCATGTGATGCGCAACGAGGCATCAACAGGAATTATCTTGGGAGCGATTTTGGTCACCGCCCTTGGGATCTCAATTGGATTTTCTGTATACCAAAATATTGAGAAACGATTTACACAGATCACGGCCGTAATTGAACGTGAGTAATTGTCTTACAAGTTGAATCAAGTCTCAGCAATTTGTTTTTTAAAGTGGATCGACGTTCTGATTGGTAGTTGTCTAAGGAGTCACCCTCAAACAACAACTAACGTGGAGCAATTCAATGAGACGTCGCAACAAGAACTTCAACTATGAAAATCTTGAAGTAAGAAAACTAATGGCCGCCAATATCTTCTACGGCGGAGGTGAAATTCTCAAATGGACATCTTGATTGGCGGAGACGGAGCTGATGATTTTCGGCAACACCGATACGGCTTGTCGCCATTCGTGTTCACGCTTGAGGACGATCTCCGCGACGTTAGCTCGATTGATGACGTGACGACTACTAAACATTTAAGGCCCTGGTTTTTCGAATAATCTCGCTTGAGTTATCTCGCATTTGATTTCTCTCAATCAAGTTTCTGAGTAGAGGTTCCGAGCGGCGGGGTTCCGGGCGGCGTTGGTTTTGAATCGTTTTGCAATTCAATTTGCGGAACGGTTTTGGGATCAGCGTCGCCTGCTTTCGTGTTGGCGCATCTTTGTCACAATGGTTCGATATCCATTTGGAACCAAGTGAATCTGTATGAAAAACTGGACGCTCTTAATTGCGCCGATTTTGGCCACGTTTATCGGAGTGCTGCTCTTTGCGTTAGGGCATTCGAGCGAGATTGCTTGGACTGCGGCGATTACCGTTTGGGTGGCGGCCTGGTGGATTACCGAACCGATTCCAATCCCGGCGACGTCTCTGATTCCTTTGGCGGTTTTTCCTTTGGTCGGCGTGCTGACGCCCACGCAAGTCGCGGAAGCATTTGGAAACAAGCTTGTCCTCCTGATGATGGGCGGATTCATGTTATCGGCTGCGATGGAGAAAAGTGGAGCCCATCGGCGAATTGCTTTGGGGATGGTGAATTTATTTGGTGGAAGCAATGGCCGGCGATTGGTTTTTGGATTCATGGCTGCCTCCGCATTCTTGAGCATGTGGATTTCTAATGCCGCCACGACATTAATGTTGTTGCCAATTGCGATGGCAGTTGTGAGTCAAACCAATAACCGTCGGCTTCAAGTTAGTCTCTTGCTCGGCATCGCTTATGCGGCAAGCGTAGGAGGAATCGGGACGCCGATTGGGACGCCGCCCAATCTTGTATTCGGAGCCATTTTTAGACAGACTTTTGGTCAGGACATTGGGTTCGTGCAGTGGATGACTTGGGCGATTCCTATTGTCTTGATCATGTTGCCAATTGCAGGATTTTGGTTGACGCGAGGGTTGGGAGACGTCGACAAAATTGAGCTTCCCGCGGTTGGTGCTTGGCGGGTCGAGGAAAAACGAACGTTGATTGTGTTTGCTGTGACAGCGGTTTTGTGGGTGACGCGCGGAGAGCCATTGGGTGGTTGGAGTGGTTTGATAACACAAGCCGGTTTTCCAATGCCTTATGCCAACGATGCATCAGCTGCGATTCTGGGAGCGTTGGCACTGTTTCTGATTCCAAATGGCAAAAACGAAAAGTTGCTGGACTGGAAGGCTGCCGAGAAAATTCCTTGGGGAGTTTTGATCCTGTTCGCCGGTGGTTTGTGCCTGGCGGCTGCGTTTAAGAATTCCGGGCTCAGCGTGTTGCTCGGCACGGGCTTGGCGAGTCTTGGTGCGTTGCCAACGTTGTTGCTAATCGCCGCGATCTGTTTGGCGGTTACCTTTTTAACAGAAGTGACTAGCAACACTGCCACGACCACTTTGCTGCTGCCGATTTTGGCAACTGCGGCTGTTGCTGCGTCGATTGAGCCCAAGATCTTTATGATTCCGGCAACGATCAGTGCGAGCTTCGCTTTCATGCTGCCGGTCGCAACACCTCCCAACGCGATCGTATTTGGATCTGGAAAGTTCACGGTGCGCGAGATGGCTCGTGAAGGGATTTTCCTCAACCTCATCGGCGTGGTGGTTGTGACGACTCTTTGCTACTTGATGTTTGGATGAACAAGTCGGTAAACGCAAGCGTGTTTCGTGTTTACTACTCAAGGTGCGATCGGAAAAGCTGATTCATCGCTTCATTTTCAATTGGCAACCAACTCGGATCTACCTTTGCACCCGCAGTGATCAATGCGTTCGCGGCACCAATATGATCGGCGTTTTGTTTCCAGCTATGTGTCGCACCATAAGCACAACAGCTCAGCGGCACACCACCAAACCTGTTTTTGAATTCAAGCGGTGGATGCGGATCGGATTCCAACAACAATTCGACGATTTCTCGATGACCATGAAAGGCGGCACGATCGAGTGGCGTTGAGTTTTCGTCTCCCGGCAAGTGTGGATCGAACCCAAACTCCAGCATGACTCGAACTGATTCCAGGCGACCATCCCAAGCCGCGCGAGCCATCTCGGTTTGCTCTTTTGCGTTGAGTTCAACGAACACATTGGGAGACCGCGAGACGACATTCTTGACTTGCTCTCGATCGCCATCCCAACAGGCGGCTAAAAATTGTTGGGCGGGTGAAGATTTTTCGAACAATGCTCGATAAAGCTGCTGATGGTCAAACTCGCGAGCAACTTCTAAAGGAGTTGTGGCTCCCAGCAATTTCCAAAAGTAGATATGCAAGTGCGATCTCGGATCGACAGGGGAAGTCATCGAGCAGTTTCCGATTCTCGACTGCAGCACGTCAGGATCTTCACTCAGAAGTTGTTCAAACAACTCACGCTCGCCCAAAGCACAAGCGAGAAAAATGTCAGGCGTCGCACCTCTTAAGATCATGTGTCGACACTTTTCGGGATCTGAAACAGCGTACTGTACTGCGGTCGCTGAATGGTCCAGGCAGCGAATTGAAAGGTCAGCCCCCTGCTCCAGCAACACGTCGACAATGGAATTTGTCGCGGCAACATGCAGCGGCGTTTGACCATCACCTCCTCGCGCGTTCACGAGAGTTGGGTCACGTTCCAAAAATTCTTGAACCAATTCGAGTTTGCCAAGTTCCGCAGCTGAGTGAAGGTCCAGTTTGGCGCCACGTTCGATCAGGAACTGCGCCATTTCCGGCGAGGTTCCATCGAGGATACCAAAAGATCCAGCCCACCAACTCGACCGTGCGTTGATGTTGGAACCGTGCTTGAGCAAGATTTTGACGACCGCCTCGCTGTCTTTGGCTGACAGAATCGCGGGAGAGTCAAACGAGAACCAATGAGTATCAATCTGCTCACGTAAATCGCTATCCGATTTGAGAAGACTATCCAATTCGTTGGCTTTGCGTTGCTTTACCAACTCGACAAAACGTTTTGAGTTGTCGGTCGCGGGCTCAAGTTTGCAAAACGGCTCTGGCATCTTCGTTTCCTACCCTTCCTCGTGCGACAAGCGATCAAGGTCTGACATTTCTCGCTGTAAGATTTTTAGAAGCGTTTGCAAAAAAGCCACAACCATCGGACCAATCAAAATTCCAATCGGCCCCAATGCTGAAACGCCACCGAGAACGCTGAGTAATGCGAATAGTGGATGTAGGTTCGACTGCCCGTGCAAAATAAATGGCTTGATCAGGTTGTCCGCCATCGAGATGACGGCGACGCCATAGATTCCCAATCCGATCGCAGCCGCCATGTTGTTATCAACAAAATAGAGGTAAAGACAACAAGGAAACCAAACGGCAGCGGCACCCACAAACGGGACCATTGCTAGAACTGCCGACAATACCGTCAGCAAAAAAATGGAATCCAGACCAGCAAAGTAAAATCCAATTCCAGCCAACAAGCCTTGAACTAGCGCTGATAATAGCGTGGCCACAACAACGGCGCGACTAACGCGACTGAATTCAGCAACCAATTCCTGTTCGTGGTCGTCGTCAATCGGCGAGAGACCTTTGAAGCCTTCAATCAGTTTCGGTCCGTCAATCAAGAAGAAGTACAATCCAATAATCATGATTGCCGAACCGAGAAGCAAACTTCCGATGTAAGCAAACGTTGCCGAACTAATTCGGAAAAGTTTATCGCGAAGAAAGTTAACGACGGACGTCGCGTAAGATTCTGATTCCGAGTCGGACGGATTCACGAGTTCGATGGCCCAGGCTTTTGTCTTTCCTCCCAGAAACGATGACCGAAAGTCAGCAAAGTGCTCCGTCGTTTCGCCAAGCTTCAATTGGTAGTTGTGAAGTGCAAGGTTGCGTCCATCCTTTTCTTCCATTTTCTCCGGTTCAGAAAGATCGTTGCTGCTTTCTGTTGGAATCTGGTTATGAAGTTTTCGTGACTCTTCGATTCCAATCGCAAAACTTTCCCAACTGGTTGGTGCTGGAGCCGTGGTTTCAGTCTCGTCAATCTCATCGTCCTCAGCTTCGTCGCCGTCGACTTCGCTGGTTTCAGCTTCGTTATCACTTTTTTTCGCTGGCCAAGTTAGTCCTTGATCTCTCCCAAGCTTTTTTCCTGCTTCTTCAATTTCGTAAAGGCTGGTTTGGTGTCGGTCGGTTTCAGTTGCACTAAGCGAAAGGTTTCGTTGCAAGTCGAGTAGCTCTGTTTCAATCAATCGCAACTCATTCTTTGACGGCATGTCCAGTTTTAGGTTGGACCGGACTTGTTTGACGCTCTCGACTATCCGAGACGCATTGAATTGACTGTAGACTTGTCGACCTTCAGCGGCGGCAAGAACCAAGAGTGCGCCAATTGGAACGAGCACAGCCAATAAAACCGCAGCCGTCGTTAGCATCGCCGAGAGTTTTTCTCGACCACCGGTCTTGATGAGGATCCACTGATAAAATGGACGGAAAACAACAACCAGTAGTGCCGCCAAAAATAGTGGCACAAGGAACTGTGCCATGACTTCGTAGAATAGAATTCCGAGCAATGCGATCACGCCAATCAGCAGCGCAAAAGAAACGTATCGCGACACTCGTGACTTTGGGATTTCAGTCGTCGGTTGAGTTGCCTCAGCGTTAGATGTATCAACCGTCGCAATGTTGATTGGCTGAGCTGTTTTCGCGGAGCGTTTTTTTGGGCTTTGCGGGGCCGACGCCTTTGGGGATGCGCCCGTTTTTTGGCGGGTTGGTTGCGGCTTCTTGCCTGATTTCTTTTTCTTGCTCATTCACAATCCTCAAGTTTGCTAATTGGCTGTTCTCAATAAGCCAATTCGTTGCGAGAGATTGTATCTTCTTAAGAATCCGAGCGGCAGTCACCAACGAACACAGTTTCGTTGGCTTCAAGCCGCAGGCGACACCTTTTGTTCGAAAACCCGTTGTTCAATTCTATTGTCGCGAGCCTGGTGTGATCTTCATTTCGATTCGTTTTCCATCTCGCATCACGGAGATGGTTGTCTCTTCGCCAATCTTGATCGCATCAATAATCGCTGTGTAGTCGTAGATGTTTTCGATCGACTTGCCAGCGAGCTCGACAATGATATCGCCCCCTTTGACTCCCGCCTTGTCTGCTGGTGCCCCCTTGGTGACGTCTGAAAGCTTCACGCCGACCACGTCTTCACCGTAGGCTGGAACGCTTCCAAGATAAGCCCGAAGCCCGCCGCGCGGCGCTTCGTTTTGTTGTTCGGCTTGCTTGATGAAGTCAGGAGCTTCGTCCATCATCGCCAGCGATCGCGTTATCAAACCCATCAGTCGCGAGATGCGAGCGGCTTCGGGGTAGTTCAGTTTCTCAGGCGTATCGCGCGGCGTGTGGTAATCCGTATGCGAACCAGTGAAAGCCGAGAGAATTGGAATCCCGGCTCGATAAAACGAACTGGCGTCCGTTGGCAAATTCGTTTCGTTGCTGGGAGTGACAGGCAAACCGACCACCGCATTTTTTGACTCGATCATGCTTGGCCAAATCGAGCTGCTGCTGACGCCTTGAAGAACGAGTTGATCTTCCAAGCGGCCAACCATGTCCATATTGAGCGCGGCGATGATTCCAGTTTGATTGGTGTCGCTTTCGTCGGAGTCGTCGGCACCGTTTGCAAGTGGATCTTGTGTAACGACTTTGACATCTTTGACGCCATGCTTGGAAACGAATTCCTTTAGCTCGTCCGTTGATTCAGAGAAGACTTCTGGATGAGCATGGATCTCGACAACGAAGGTAGGATAGTTCTTGCCGATGAATTGAAGTGACTTACCGATCTCTTCACGCTCTTCAGGTTTGCCGTTGAGCAAAAGCTGACCATCTTTGGCGATACCCAAGACGAAATCATGGGAAGCATCTTTTTTGGCTGCCGCAGGTTTCTTTGTTTTCGCTGCCAACGTTTCGATGTAATGGGCTGAGCCATAAAGCCCAAGCTCTTCACCCGACCAACCGGCGAAAATGATGTCTCGTTTAAGCTTTAGTTTGCCAGCCTTTTTCTGATTTGAAATGTACTCTGCGATTTCCAGCATCGCAGCAACGCCCGATGCATTATCGTCGGCACCAAAGTGAATCGCGTTCTGCTCGTCCTGTTTTGCAAGACTTGAGCCGGCTTTGCCAGAACCAAGATGGTCGATATGGGCACCAACGATGACGGCTTCTTTAGAGGGTGTGTCACCCGCGAGCAAGCGTCCGACAACATTGCGACCTTTGCCTGTGATTTTCTTGACGTCGACTTCGGCGGCGACTTGAAAACCGTCCAGATCAAATCCCATCACAGGGGAACCATCGTCTAGCTTGTTCTGAAGCTGTTGTAAGTCCTTGCCGGCGGCCTGCAGCATTTGCTGGGCTGCTGCGTCGGTGATGCTGATCGCCGCGATGCTTGAGCCACTGGGTGAAAAGTCATTTCTGAGCGGAACAAGCTGATTGCGGACTTGCGAATTGGGGCCGCTGACAACAATGATTCCTTTCGCGCCGTTTTGCCTCGCGTAAAAGATTTTTTTGTGCAGTTCGCCAAACTTTTTGTAAAAACGCCGTTGCTCGGGTGTGACGTTTTCAGGGATGAAACGAAACAGCATCACCCATTTGTCTTTAACGTCGAGGTGGACGTAAGAATCGTATTCTTCATTGTCGCCCTGCTTCGGTGCAGCAATTCCGTAACCAGCATAAACGACGTCGGCGGCGTCGATTTTGAGATTGGCGGAAGAGGTAAGCGGTCGCCAGTCTTTGTTGAGTTCGAATGATTGAGTTTTCTCGCCGATGACGAGTTCAAGCCGGTTGCTGGCGCCAAGTTCGGCGCCGTCGGGAAAGTCAAACTTCTGAAACCAAGTCCCGTCATCGCCCGCGGGCTTCAGGCCGAGATGATCGAGATAGGCCGCGACGTAGGCGGTCGCTTTTCGCTCTCCCTGTGAGCCTGTCATGCGTCCCGCAAGTTCTTTGCGGCAGAGGTAGTCAACGTGGCGCATGATGTCGCGTGGATCGAAGCTCGCGTTGGCGGCTTTCGCTGACTTTTTACCTGTTTCGAAGGCTTCGCTTTCTTCAGCAGATGACTGACCGGTCGTCGCCAACGTTTTCACCGCATGTTCATGGTTCCAATCGGCAAGATAGATTTGGGACTCTTTTTTTGCGTTTCGATTGGAAGTCCAAGTTAGCTTTTTGCCATCAGGCGTAAAGCTTGCGAGCCCATCGAATCCTTCGGTGTCGGTGACGCGTACGGGAGGAGACTTGCCATCCGCGGCGACAAGGTAAAGCTCGAAATTTGCAAATCCGTGCTTGTTCGTTGTGAAAATCAGGTAGTCACTCGTTGGGTGATAAAACGGTGCCCAGCTAAGTGCTCCCATTTTCGTCAGTTGTTTTTGATCGCTTCCGTCAATGTTCATCGTCATGATTTCAGCGGTCGCGCCGGATTCGGAAAAACGTCGCCAGCAAATTCTTTTGCCGTCGGGCGAAAAGAACGGTCCGCCATCGTAGCCGGGTACATCTGTCAATTGTCGAACGTTGGTGCCGTCTGAGTTCATGTTGATCGTCGGTCAGCTTTTGCGAGTAACCGTTTCGGTTGGAAGCGAAAGCGATTAGCTTGCCATCAGGAGAATAGGATCCTTCGGCGTCGTAGCCTTTGGCGTTGGTAAGTTGCTTGTACTCTTTTGTTGAACGGTCAAATTCAAAAAGTTCATAGGTCTCGTCATAGTCCCATGAGTATCGTCGCGCTTGACCGGACTCTCGGAATTCGATTTCTTGTTTCTGTTTTGCACGGGCTTCAGGATCGGCTTGGGTTGAAGCGTACAGCACGCGATTGTTGTCGCTGTGAATCCATGCGCAGGTTGTCTTACCATGTCCCGGAGAAATTGGCTCGACATCTCCAGACTCGAAATCGAGTAGAAAGATTTGAAAGAATGGATTGTCCGCGCGGCGCTCGCTTTGAAAAACAAGCAGAGATCCATCGGGGCTGAAGTAGCCCTCGCCTGCACGTTTGCCTTCGAATGTAACTTGCCGTGGCGATGATACAAATTTGCTTTCAAGCGAAGAATCTAATTACTCTTGCACCCAACTCACGGAAGT
>CAYMFZ010000071.1:9480-15006 GCA_964389585.1 uncultured Pirellulaceae bacterium
ATAAGAGTCAGGCTGAGAAGTAAAGGCAAAGTTAAGATTCGGGCTATCTTCATTGTTTCTGGTTTTAACTTTTGTCGGAGCAATTGGGATTTTCGTAACAACGATGCTTTTGAAAAATCGTAAGGAGAACGATTTTCAATTTTCATCTAAGCAACCAAATCAATCTAGGTATAACGAGAAGAACGCATGAAATTCGATTGTTCAAACCGACCGATCAAGCGTTGATTGACTCAATTTCAGGAACGTTCAATGGATAACAATTCGACTTGAACTAACGGTAACGATTCGGATGGGTTCTCGATTTTGGGCGAACGAATGAAGCTGTCGAGCTCGATAAAGTTAAAACTTCGCTTTTTACTCGGTACAAGAGATTGCCGCTTCATTAAGGTTGAGTTCCCGCTAGGATTGAAATGCCGGCAACTGATTGAAATAGACGTAACAGCGAAGATTCAGGATTAAATGATGATTGCAAATCGAAGCTATGACTGCCTTGTGATTGGAGCAGGCCCAGGAGGCGCATCCGCTGCGGCCATCGTTGCAGAACAAGGCCATTCAACGTTGCTGTTGGAACGTGACAAAATGCCTCGTTTCCACGTCGGCGAGTCGTTGATGCCCGAGACTTACTGGATTTTTGAACGACTTGGGATCCTTCAAGAGATGGATCGAATGGGATTCACCCGTAAGAACGGAGTTCAATTCGTTAATAGTAGTGGCAAAGAATCCAAGCCCTTTATCTTTGCTGAACACGATGATCGTCCGTGCAATGAAAGTTGGCATGTTGAGCGATCTAAATTTGACCAAGTCTTATATGAAACAGCCTTCAACCGCGGGGCGACGTGCTCAGACGAAACCCGTGTGTTGGATATCGATATTAGAAAAAAGTCGCCTCATCGCGTGACGATCCAGACTGCTGAAGGAAAAGAGCAAGACATCACGGCAAAAGTCATCATCGATGCTTCCGGGCAGTCGACGATGTTGGCAGAGCGGATGAAGTTGAAAGAGTACTATCCTGACCTGAAAAAAGCGGCAATTTGGGGCTATTTCGATGGAGCAGTTCGCGCCGGAGGCGGAAACCCGGAGGTTACTTGTATCCTCCACACCGAAACCAAAGACGCTTGGTTTTGGTTTATTCCACTCGGCAATGGAACGGTGAGTGTCGGGTTGGTTGGAGACAACGACTTTTTGCTCAAGCGAGGTGGCTCGCCTACGAAGACTTTTGAAACTGAGATTCAGAATTGTCCCGGTATCAAGCGACGGCTCTTGGACGCGACTCTCAAGGGCAAATTCAATGTGGCAAAAGAATTCTCTTACACTGTGAAAGAGCAAGCAGGTGATGGTTGGGTGATGGTCGGCGATGCCGGTGGATTCATCGATCCGATTTATTCATCTGGAGTCTTTCTGGCTTTGAAATCCGGCGTCATGGCAGGTGAAGCCGTAGCAGAAGGCCTGTTTTCGGGAGATGTCTCGGCCAAACAACTAGGTCGATGGACTCGAGAATACAACAGCGGAGTATCTCTGATTAAGAAGCTGGTTTCCGCGTTCTACACCAAAGAATTCAGCTTTGGTTCGTTCATGAAAGCGTATCCGCACCACGGACAAAACGTCACAAATTTACTTATTGGAAGGGTTTTTGAAGGTAATCCAGGCAAGATCTTTGAGGACATGGATCCGTGGATTGCTGAAGCAAAACAGCAAGTTGGAGTCTGAATTTACAAATTCTGAATGTCCAATACGTCCGAAACCCAAAGTTTCTACAAGGTTTCTGTTTTTTTGCAAATAATCAAAAAAAAATCGGAAATCCACATGCTGGTTAGGGGGCTTTCGGAACCGTTGAGTTTAATTAAATGCCAGATAATGAAGGTCATTTGAATTGCCAACGTTCCCCTAAAACAGGAAGAATGAGACTTTGTCAGTAAAATGAACCCCATAGTGGGGCTTAAATAGTAATTCGATCCTTGCAATGAGTTTGTATCGACGATAACATGTTACTGCTTAGGAAAAGTTCCCGAGAAGATCTAGAGTCAGTCTATCGATCATTTCTCCGACTGACTTCCTTATTGTATTTTTTTTTTTGGAGTGTTTTATGAAGAAACGAAATGCTGGTTTCACACTTGTGGAACTCCTCGTGGTTATTGCCATTATTGGTATTCTTATTGGTATGTTGCTTCCAGCGGTCCAGCAGGTCCGTGAAGCTGCTCGTCGTACAACTTGTATGAACAACCTTCGTCAGATCGCTTTGGCTTCTTTGAACTATGAGTCAGCTCATATGGAAATGCCAAAAGCTTGGAATGGCGATGCAACTTACGACTTGAACGTTGCAGCGTTGCAAGCCTCTGTAACTGGTTTCCAGTTCGGTGGCCCACTTGTTCCAATTCTGCCTTTCATTGAGCAGAACAACGTTTCTCGTTACTTCGAAGAGTACCGAGTTGCTGATGTTTACTGGACTTCTGCAGACATCAACGAATTCGCTGCTTCGAAGAAGATTCCGTCTTTCATCTGTCCTTCTGATGCTGCTGAAACTCGACGTAAAGTCGGTGGATCTGCTGACTTCTCAACATTCTTCTTGTTGAGCGGACGAGGTAACGGTTGGTGGATGAATGATGCTGGTGGCGATCCAATCGCAAGCCATCACCAAGTCACTAACTACACAGGTTGCTCTGGTCGTCTAGATTTCAACAACAATGGTTCGGATGATCGTTGGTCTCCTTACTACGGTGTATTCGGCGAGTGGAATCGTGGAATCAGCTTAGGTGCTGTTTCTGACGGTACTTCAAACACAATTTCTTTCGGTGAAGTTACAGGTCGTGCAAGCAACGCTTGTTTTGCATGGACAACGACTCCACAGTGTGTTCACTGGAACACAAAGAACTTGGCCGGTAATCCTTACCCAGCATACAACGGTGCTTGGTGGGCATTCGGTGCTGACCACGCTGGTAACTTTATCAACTGGGCATTCGCTGACGGTTCAGCTCACTCAATCTCTGAGTCGATCAACCCTGATGTTCTGATCCAGCTTGCTGGTCGTGCGGACGGCGAAGTCCTTTCAGGCGATTATTAATCAAAACTAAACCTGAAAGGTTTAATAATGAAACGGTGTTTTTTACTGATGGTTTGCTTCATGCTTGCGATGGCTTCTGGGTGCCAAGAGGGACCCAAGGGCGATCCAGCTTTCAAGAAAGAGCAAGCAGATCCTGAAGTATTTGAAGTTAAAGACAAAGGTAATAAGCTACAAGAAGCTCCTGGAGCTTAACGCTTAACATTGTTTGATTAGCCCTGTAGTCCTTGAGATTGCAGGGCTTTTTTTATGCGCTTGTTGTTGGTTGATTCTAACGTGAACTACTCATCGGAAATGGAATGAAGAAACGTACGACGATCAAAGCCATTGCCTTTTTAGCGGTTAGCCTCTCTGTTCATCAAAGCTTCTTGTTGTCGCAGCGGAATGAAGTTTCTCTAGATCCAAAACCAGGTAAAGAAGCAATCGTTCGCTTCGCGACCTTCAACGTTTCATTTAATCGAAAAAATGAGGGACAGCTAAAAAATGAATTGCTCAAAAGGGATGGTCAAGATCCAAGCAGAATCGCTGAAATCATTCAACGAGTACGGCCCGATATCTTGCTGATCAATGAGTTTGATTTCGATGCGAAGGGAACTGGATTGAACGCCTTTGCTGAAAACTATTTGTCAGCTTCGCAAAACGAACAGCAGCCAATTGAATACCCTTTCGTCTATTTTGCGCCGGTCAATACGGGAGTTGACTCAAGTTTAGATCTAAACAAAGACGGAAAACTGGGAACTGCCAACGATGCCTTCGGATTCGGAAATTTCCCGGGTCAGTACGGAATGGCGGTCTATTCAAAGTTCCCAATCGGTCGAAACAAAGTTCGAACGTTTCAAAAGTTCCTGTGGAAAGACATGCCTGATTGTCTTTGGCCAATTGATCCCAAATCTCAAAAGCCGTTCTACGATTCAGAGATAGAAAAAGTGTTTCGGCTTTCGTCCAAGAGTCATTGGGATGTTCCTATTCATGTTGGTGAGCAAACGATTCATTTCTTGGTGGCTCATCCAACGCCTCCAGTATTCGATGGGGAGGAAGATCGTAATGGCAGACGAAATCATGACGAGATTCGATTTTTCGCCGACTACGTTCAGCCAGAGAAATCAGCGTACATCTATGATGATCAGGGTGTCAAAGGGGGACTGTATCATGGTGCCAAATTTGTGATCGCAGGAGATATGAATGCAGACGAGAATGATGGCGACAGCACAATGGATGCAGCAAAGCTACTAACGACTCATTCTTTGATCAACCACTCGTTCACCCCAGAAAGCAAAGGAGGCGCGTTCTATGCCAAAAAGCAAGGCAAGGCGAACTTGAAACAAGTAGGTGATCCCTCATTTGACACCGGAGATTTTAATGACCTCAATGTTGGTAATCTTCATCTGGACTATTGTCTGCCTTCAGCAAACTTAAAAGCAATTGGTGGTGGCGTCTATTGGCCAACCCCGGATCAAGACGGGGCGAACTTAGTGAGTGCATCCGATCATCGCTTGGTTTGGGTTGATATCTTGAAGTGATCAAGCGATCGCAAACATTGAGAGAGCAAGAGGTTTTCCATTCGATACAACTGGAACATGCGTTAGGTCCGTCAATTTTGGTCTTGAGGAAGTATGGCACTTAATCAATCTCTAGTTTTCTTGGGATAAGCAAGATTCGTAACCTATGTTTGTTGAAACAGTCGTTGAACGAGTGTTTGCGCGTTACTTTTTGCGTCTACCCTATCTGAAAACCAAATGTACAATCGCTTGCTCAAATTCGGGATGACGTTCTATCGTGAAGAAGAAGCGGCAACAACCGTGGAGTACGCACTTTTGGTTGCCCTGATTATTATCTTCAGCATCTCAGCGATTCTTGGAACAGGTGACGTACAAAAAGCACTCTGGTTCGACACTGCTGACGAGCTTCAAGTGATTGCTCCAAACTAGCCTGAAGCAGTGCCTGGCGTCAGCACTTGCTGAATCGACATGTCAAGCAAAATCATTTTGCGTGTCGATTCCAATCCAGCTTATTACGAATCTCGTCCTTAAGATGACTAACGACCGAGTCCTTGTCTGTCGTGGCGAGAATATCTTTGACCACGGATTTAGCTGAGCCTCCACCCCACGCACCGCCGTGTTCAAAATAGTGCTTGGCGGATTTTCCAATGATGTACGAACAGTATCCAACGGCCGCTCCTTGAGGAATCAATGTCAACGCGGTTCCAAGAGTTCCCGTTACCAGCTTGAAAAGCGCCGCGCCGTAATTGGTTAATTCTCCCAAAGCGTAAATGCCGCCTGCAGCACTAATTGTTTTCGCGAGTCCGCGAGCTTGGCTCATTGAAAAAGAAAGTCCGTAGACTTTTGAGAGTGTGGCGATCATTAATGCATCAACCGCCAAGCCTCCCACCAGATCCAGGAATGGAATTGGGTTGGCTGCGACGACAACGGCTTTAGTAGCCGCCATTGTCCAGATTACTTGATCAGCCTGTT
>CAYMFZ010000072.1:0-6454 GCA_964389585.1 uncultured Pirellulaceae bacterium
AATTTGTTTTGATGTTCTCGAGCACCGCACAAATGGCAGGCGCACCGATAGATACGACCCCATAACGCAATCAGTGTGCCAAAGTGTTTTCTGGTTTGGATTCCGATGGCTCAAAACAAGTGCGGAGATGAGGCTGTGTTTCCAGTCAATGTTTTTGCGTTTGAATTCGAAATCCGATTTTCTCAAGCATTGCTTGAATCGAATCTGGCCTCTTCAAATTGTCTGACCGTCCAAATTCGGGGCTCCGCTACCCAATGACAAAGTGGCATCTAGGTTTTGTCAGGATTGTGTCTTGCCTCGAGGTGCTTTGATGCATATCTTTATGCATAACTGTTTTGCATAAAGTTTTATGCAATGATTTGACCAAACAAAAGGCGAGAAATGAAGCGAGATTACGGAAGAACAACCATTACTGTGCCCTGGGAATTAAAGGCACGAATGAAGAAAGCACGGTCGAGGGTCAATTGGTCAGCGGTCGCATGCGATGCGTTTGAGCAAAAGCTGGAAGAGCTCGGTCCCATCGAAGACATCACGAGTTTCGAAGGCGCAGTCGAGCGAATGAAAGCAATTGGAACGGGGCAAGCTGGCCAATCTGAATCCAATCCTGAAGCCAATGAATCAGGTTTGCAGGCTGGAAAGCACTGGGCAATGAATTTCGCTCGCCCCGACCAGCTAAAGCGAATCGAAGAACTCCGAGACGAGAACGTGGTAAAAGACTGTTGGAAGTCACTAATGAATTCCAAAGCTGGCTGGAAGCAATTAACTGAGTGCTTGGCTCCACGGCTTAAAGGCAACCGCCACGACTCTGGGCGTGAACCAAGTGAGCACAACGACGATTCGATTGACGACTTTGAACCGCGAAGAAATCGGCACCGACGCCGTCGCATGGGACCGAGAGGCGGTCGAGGCCGGAATCCTCACCGCGAAGTTTGGAGGTCTATTCTCAACGAGCGCCCTGGTCATCCTGGTTTCTTCTTGGGTTTCGCGACCGGAGCCCTCGAAGTGTGGGATCAGATTAAAGATCAGTTTTAGTTAATTGCAGTGCCATGGTGAATCGCAAGTTCAATTCGTTTGCGAAGGATAAAGACTCGTCTCGGGTGTCCGCCTAACGAACTTGCGTTTGGCATTGCGGTTTTCTTCCTCGAGTTTTTTGAGTTTCATCTTCCAAAGCTTAACGCCTTCAGCGTCATTAGCAGATTCGCAAATTCGGATGATGTTCTCACATGCATCAGTGTAGAACCAAAGTAGGTCGACTGTTGCACTACTACGACGTGACTCGATTTTGTTGAAAGCATCCACGGCGCGTTTCTTGGCGTCGATGGAGCTTCCTGCTTCTGCCTCACAAACTGCAATAACTACTTCGCATCGGGATTGGTTGGCAGCGGTGATAAATTCATTGCTCAGTGCATCATTCGCCGTCTTTTCTGCATCCAAAAAGGCACCGAGGCCGAGTTCGCAGCGTGCTTTTGAAGTGCGCGCCCATGCCAAAAGTTTTTCATTTAATTCTTTCGGCCGAGCTACTACCGTTTCAAGTTCATAGTGCCTGCCTATGCCGATTCCTTTATTTTCGTTTAAGAATTTAATCCAGGAGTCAACGACTTTCTGTGCTTCCTCAAAACGTTTCTGTTTTAAGTAAATCGAGTGAAGCAATTCAAATGACTCCTCAAGGATATCCTGTTGTTCCTCGCCCTCATAACGAACTAGCAATTTCAGTATTTCCTCTGCTTGTTCATTTTCGTCATTGGCAATCATCCTGGGTAACGAAGAGACAAAGTGATTGGCCATGAAATTCCATTTTTCACTGATATGGCGGACTCTGTAATTCCTGCGTCCAACCTGTTCACGTCCACGATCATATAAGGCCATTATCTGGCGGAGCCCCTCCAGCTTGTCGCCCGTGTAGAAAGTTGCCAGGGCGATACTCCCTTCAGTTTCAAACGTCAACGTGTTTGCTCTGCCCAACATTCTCACACGAGCATTGAATACTATCTTGTACAGCCGCAGTGCGAGTTCATCTTTGTCATCGTTGAATAGATTGGTCGCGGCAATATCAAGTTGGTCGATAGAGTGTTTAGTCCATGTCTCACTTTTTGATTCATCGATATCAATCGTTTGGATCAATGCATCGGATTTTTCGATTTGTTTAGCGCGGCGATACGCTCGCGATAGCCTGGCCTTTGCGTATACATGATAAGGATGATGTCGACCGAAATGTTCCAGGCTATATTCGAGTGCTCCTTCTCGAACCCTGACTTCCTCATCAACCTTGTTGGCCATTTGATAGCCAAGAGCAAGGTAATTCATCGTTGAATTTTTCTTCGCCGAATTTCCTGGATGAACGATGTCAACGTCCTGGACGGCCTCTTTTAATAGAGAAATTCCAACTCCGACGTTGTTATTCCGAACATAGGCATACCCAAGGTGTTGCTTAGCTCGAAGAGTCTGTTCATCGTTTAAACCATTGACTCGAACGTAATGTTCGTGAAGCTTTTTTCGAACCTTGGAAGCGTGTTCATAGTCCATGAAACCTGCATTCGCTTCGGCAAGCGAATGCAGTGCACTGATCGTTTCTGGATCGTCTTTGCCCAGTGATTCTTCAAGTCCGATCGCGCCGGACTCAAGGTTGTTAATGGCTCGTCGCCAATTTTGCATCTCCAGGAACAGTTTGCCTTGGGCAACCAATAGACGTCTATATTCGATGTGTCCTTGGCCGTACGCATTTCGTACTTCATCTTTTATGTCCGCGCGAAATTGAAAAGAATCATTTTTTCGTCCACAGAATTGAATGCAATCTGCTTGTCGAATGCGTGCTCTTAAGCTTTCAGGATCGAGTTTTCCGAATGCGTTGATGCAAACTTGGGTCCGGCTCTCTGCAACAGGAAGTGCCAATTCATATTCGTGCAGAGCGATCAAACTATTAGTAATCGTCTCAAGCAACAGACTTTGACCAAGCGGGTCAAGTTCGGCTTCATCCTTGAGTTTTTCCGCGTTAACCAAGACATCGGTGGCGAGCAAATTGTTATTAGCGAGAACTTCGGGTTTGGTATTTTTAAACGCCTGAGTGATCATGGAAAGAATATCCTTCGAGCGTTTAGCGGACGCTGCCGTTTCACTTCGTGCCGCTTCAGCCACCTTTAGCTCGTTGTTTGCCTTAATCGCAAACCAAGTCGTTCCTGCGATGCCCGCTGCCAAAAGAACGAAGAATCCCAGCGACGTGGCGACGAGCGTTTTATATTTACGAAGAAACTTTCGAGCGCGGTAGCTGGTGGTCGGCGGCCTGGCGTCAACAGCTTCACCGTCGAGATATCGCGTAATGTCATCTGCAAAATCGCTTGGTGACTCGTATCGCCGATCGCGGTCCCGCTCGATGGCTTTCATCACGATCCAATCAAGATCGCGTTCAAGCACTTGCTTAAGCTTGAGCGATTTAACACTTCGAAGTTTGCTAATCGATTCCGTGGGTTCCGACTCGATATCAAGGCGACTGCTTGGTCGGGGTGGATCATTCTCGCGAATCAGTTCCAGCACCTTGAGCAACGCATTCTTTTTCAGAGTTTCTTTATCTAGAGGCGTCGATCCAGCAAGCAACTGATAGAGCATCACACCCAGCGAATAAACGTCGCTGCGTGTATCGATATCGAGTTTTTCAAGTGAAGCTTGCTCGGGACTCATGTATTGGAGCGTTCCAAGGACTTGACCGATCTCAGTTTGCATCGTCTTGTCAGTCAGTTTGGCCTCGTTTTGCAGTGCCTTTGCCAATCCAAAGTCGATCACTTTGACGATTGGTCTATCTTCACGAACCGTCACAAGGACGTTGGAAGGCTTGAGGTCACGATGCATAATCCCTTTTAGATGGGCATGCTGAACCGCTTCGCAAACCGAGACAAACAATCGTAACCGGGCTTCGGGGTCGAGTTTTTCTAGGTCGCAGAATCTGTTGATCGGAATTCCGTCAACGTATTCCATCACAAAATACGGTGATCCACTGTTGGCGATTCCTCCGTCGATCACTCGAGCGATGTTAACGTGATTCATCATCGCCAAGGCTTGCTGTTCGGCTTCGAATCGCGCGATGACATTGCGGTCAAGACTTCCTGACTTGATCAACTTGACTGCGACTTGCCGCGTGACAGGTTGTTCTTGGTCAGCCAACCAGACTTCGCCCATGCCACCTTCACCAATGACTCTGACAAGCGTGTACTTGTCAATAACGTCGCCAGAAGCAAACACGCCGCTGGATGGTCCGGCACTATGCGTGTTGGTTGTTTGACTCGATTACGCGCTGTTGTTGCGAAAGATTCGTGGTCGATTTCAAATTCGAATTCAGATTCAGGCGCGTGTTCGGTGCCAATGGTTTTCGGATGAGTGTCGGAGTCTCCGATAGCGTGATCGATGGTTGCATCAATATCAGCAAGCGTGCGTAATACACGGGCTCTCAGCGACGCGTCGCCGCCACAATGTTTGTCAAGAAACGACTTGCGTTCTTGACCTTCAAGGGTGCGTGCAATTCGGACGAGTTCAGTTTCAGACATGAATAATGGTGATCTGGCGAAGCGTATTTGATTCGGTGAATTTGTTTGATGTTTTTGGGCATCGCACGAATGGTAGGTGCTCCAAAAATTTGGGGCGCCGTCATCCAATAAAAAGGTGGCATCCGAATTTTGTCAGGATTGTCTCCCTATCGACGCCGGTTCTAAAGTCTTGGCACCGGCGTTCGTCGGACGAACTTGCGTTTGAGCTTGTCGATTTTAGTTTCGAATTCGGTGAGCTTTGTTCGCCATTGCATGACGCCAGCTGAGTCCTCCGATGTTTCACAGATTCGAATAATGTTTTTGCACATGTCGGTATAGAACCAAAGCAAGTTGATTGGCGCGTTGTCGAATTGAGGTTCGAATTTTTCGAAGGCGGCAATCGCACTTTTTTTTGCTTCATCGACTTTCCCGTTTTCGGCCAAGCACATCGCGATGATCACTTCGCATCGACATTGATTTGCGGTGGAGATAAATTCATTGGTCAACGCATCGGTGGCGGAGGCTTGCGCGGATTGGTAATCCCTCAATCCCAGTTGGCAGTTTGCTTTGGAAGTTTGAGCCCACGCGAGCAACTTCATATTCAAAGCATGAGGGCGTGCTTTGACGATCTCTGGGTCACCATACACGTCGTAAGCGAATCCATTATTTTCGATCAAGAACTTAGTCCATAGATCCACAATCAATTGAGCTTGTTCAAACTGATTTTGTTCAAGCAAAAGTGAATGGAGTAATTCGTAGGATTCTTCAACATATTCTTCCTCTTTCTCGCCCTTGTATTGAATCAACAGTCTCAAGATCTCTTCTGCACTTTCAAGTTCTCCATCGGCAATCATTCTCGGTAATCGTTCTAAGGATTTTCGAACCATGTAATGCCAGTTGCCCCGAATGTGTCGGACGCTGAGATTTCGATTGCCGACTTGGTCTCCGCCGCGATTCACCAGCTCGGTGAGTAGGTTTAGTCCGCTGGGTATTTCGCCGGAACAAAACGTGGCGAGCGCAACATTGCCTTCGGATTGGATGGTCAAGATACTTGAGTTTCCTAAAAGTCGACGGCGAGAATCAACCACGACGTTCCACAGCTTCAAGGCTTCTTCATTTCTGTCGACTCTAAATAGGCTACTCGCTGCATAAGAAAGTCGACCCACGGCATGCGGCGTCCAGGTGTCGTTTTTAGAATGGTCAATATTGATCGATTCAATTAACGATTCGAACTTCTCAGATTGATTATTTCGACGATATGCAACTGCCAAAGACACGGTTGCGTACACGTCGTACGGATGCCCCTTTCCAAAAGATACGCGGTTGTACTCGAGAAGCTCAGACCTCGTTTTTATTTCCTCGTCCACCAAATTGGCATTCATGTACCCAAGCGTTAACGAGTCCATGGTTGAACTGATCCAAACTTTGTCGTCAGGATGTTCCGTCTTGATTTGTTGGATGCATTCCTTGATATAAGCAATTACGGTTTCGATATTCTTGTTGTAAATGTAGGCGTGACCCAGTTCCTTTTTGGTCTCGATCGTGACTTGATCTTTTGCACCATTAATTCTGAGATAGTGGTCGTACAGTTGCTCGCGAACTTTGGCACACTGCTCATAGGCTTTGAAGCCATGTGTTGCTTCGGCGAGCGCATGAAGTGCCTCAATTCTTTCTGGATCGTCTTTCCCAATGAATTTCTCCAAGCTTTCGCAGCCGACTGCCAGGTTGCCGACTGCTCTTCGCCAACCCTTCCTTGCTAAAAAAAGTTTTCCCATGGCAATATTGTGTCGCGTGTACTCAATGTGTCCCTGGCCATAAGTCTTTCTTAAGTCTTCACCGATTTCGTCACGAAAATAGTAAGAATCGCTTCTGCGGCCACAAAGCTGTATGCAATCTGCTTGGCGAACGCGTGCTCGCAAACTTTCAGGGGCAAGAAGACCAAA
>CAYMFZ010000072.1:6554-13019 GCA_964389585.1 uncultured Pirellulaceae bacterium
TGCAATCTGCTTGGCGAACGCGTGCTCGCAAACTTTCAGGGGCAAGAAGACCAAACGCCTCGATGCAAATTTCACTTCGACTTTCGGAGACCGGAAGCGCTAGCTCGTATTCGTGCAGCGCGATCAAACTATTGGTAATCGTCTCAAGCAAAAGACTTTGACCGAGCGGATCCAGATCCGTTTCATCTTTTAGCTTTTCCGCGTTGACCAAGACATCGGTGGCAAGCAAGTTGTTGTTAGCAAGGACTTCAGGTTTGGTGTTTTTGAACGCTTGGGTGATTAAGGAGAGGATGTCCTTTGCTCGTTTTGCCGATGCGGCTGTTTCCTCGCGTGCAGCTTCAGCAACCTTAAGTTCGTTGTTTGCTTTGATCGCAAACCAAGTCGTTCCCGCGATGCCGGCCGATAAAAGAAGGAAGAATCCCAGCGACGTGGCGACGAGCGTTTTGTACTTGCGAAGAAACTTGCGAGCGCGGTAGCTGGTGGTCGGCGGCCTGGCGTCAACTGCTTCGCCATCGAGGTATCTGGCAATGTCATCCGCAAAATCACTGGGTGATTCGTATCGCCGATCGCGTTCCCTTTCGATGGCCTTCATCACGATCCAATCAAGATCGCGCTCGAGTATTTGCTTTAACTTAAGCGATTTAACACTTCGAAGTTCGCTAATCGATTCGGTGGGTTCCGACTCGATATCTAGGCGACTACTTGGCCGCGGAGGATCCGTTTCGCGAATCATCTCCAAGACCTTAAGCAGCGCGTTTTGTTTCAACGCCTGCTGATCCAATGGCGTTGATCCAGCAAGCAACTGATAAAGCATCACGCCTAAAGAGTAAACGTCACTCCGCGTATCGATGTCGAGTTGATCAAGCGAAGCCTGTTCGGGGCTCATGTATTGAAGTGTTCCAAGGACTTGTCCCACCTCGGTCTGCATCGTTTTATCGGTCAGCTTGGCTTCGTTTTGAAGCGCTTTGGCCAAACCAAAGTCGATCACTTTAACAACTGGTTTCCCTTCTCGCATCGCAACGAGCACATTGGAAGGTTTAAGATCGCGATGCATGATTCCTTTTAAGTGGGCATGTTGAACGGCTTCGCAAACCGAGATGAACAGCCTCAAGCGGGATTCAGGGTCAAGCTTTTGCTGGTCGCAAAATTTGTTGATCGGAATTCCGTCGACATACTCCATCACGAAATACGGCGAGCCGTTTCGCGCGATTCCTCCATCGATCACTCGGGCGATGTTAACGTGGTTCATCATCGCCAACGCTTGCTGTTCGGCTTCGAATCGCGCGATGACGTTGCGGTCGAGCATGCCTGACTTAATTAGCTTGACGGCGACGCGGCGCGTGACGGGCTTTTCCTGATGGGCAAGCCAAACCTCTCCCATCCCTCCCTCGCCGATGACTTCGACCAGTGTGTACTTTCCGACGGTGTCCCCTGTTTCAAGAGCACCCGTTGCCAATCCACCAGTTGAAGAGCGTGTTGCGGAAGGATCGCCAGACATTGAAGAGTCAAGCGTCGCGTCGAATAGGTCAAGATCTGACTTGTCAATCTCATCTTTGCGATGTGATTTTTTCTTCGGTTTTCGTCGCTGGTCAGTATTGCTGCTGGAGGGAGCTAACGTCGCACCGAGGTTGAGATTGCCAACAATTCGAGCTCTTAACGATTTGTTGTCGCCACAATGCTTATTGAGAAAATCCTCTAACTCTCGGCCCTTGAGAGTCTTTGCGATCTTGATGATTTCAGATTCTGACATTGCTTGGCGATTGATTTCGAAAAGTAAAGAATAGAATGAGGCTAGCTACGTTCACAACGCGTCAGCCTAATCAATTTACTTTAACGAATCAGCTAGTTCCAAGTCTTAAACGCAAGCGCTGCGAATTTATTTCTTCGAATCGTCAGTCGACTTTTTGTCTTTTCCGCGATTTGTCAACGACCAAGCCTCAAGCCAATATTGACCGGCGCGTTTCATTTTGAAATCACTCATCAGTCGTTTTTGCATGTCTGGCAAGTGCCCTGCCCCGTAGAAAATCGCAAGGTTGCGTTTTCCGGCTGCGATTTCCTCCTCTAACACTTCCATGCACTTTGCGTTTCGGTGGTCGATGATCGTTGAGCCATCGCGGCCCTGGAAGACCACCATGCCGGCTTCCATTTGCTGGATCTGTTTTGCAAACGATCGCCGCATACGAAGCTCTTTGTTTTTCGAGAACATGGCGAACACCATTCCGAAAGTATCGCCACCCTTGCCTGCCGATTGCATTGCCATGCTTTGACCAATGGCTCGCAAGCCGTATTTGGCGATGCTCTCGTCGTTGCTTGACATGCTTTCCGCAAATTCTTCAGGCGACATGTCTGCGTGCTTGAAGTTCTTTTTCGTGTAATCAATATGCTCAAGTTGAAACTCAAGACCCAGAACCGATTGCATTCCGACTTGCATCGCGGCGATCGGATTGGTTGGAATTCCCTCTCCGCGACCGCCACCCTTGGGAATGACGGTGCCTTCAGGTGCGACGAGTTCATAAAGCAAAGACTCATATTGCTCAAAACGCTTGTTAAGTGCTTCGAAGTAAGACGCTTCGCCAATGTGAACGGCGCCAATCAAGTCGACGGTGATCCGCTCGCCTTTGTCATTAAGCAATTCGTACCTTGTTACTGAAGTCTCAAGCGCAACCGGACGACCCTTTGCGTCTTTGCGGATTCGCATGAAGTGCGCTGAGTCCTTTTTCGGATCTTCAGATTCAACTTGTTTTTCATTCGCGTCTGATTTTGCTTCTTGCGCGAACCCATCAACTGACCAGCCTACAGTCGCCAGCATTGAAAAAGCTAAGAGCAGAAGGTGTTTTCGAATTTGTGGCATCAGTGCGCTTTCATAGGCGATATTCGGGGGCGACTGGCAACGTCGCGACGGTTGCAGTATACGAATTTTGACGAGAATTTTCAAACTCGCAAAGTGCGAACATGAACAGGCACCGACCGTATTGGTAGAGTTTGTCAGATGAACCAATGTTCATCGTTCATCAAACTATCAAAAAAAAGAAAGCGATGAAACTTGTCGAGTAGCGCGAGAGTACGGCGGTTGCTGAATTCAAATTTCATTTGGCCGAAAAATGGAAACGTCGCTCCCCTTCGTTAAGAAAACAGAGGCTGGGCGGCGCGCCAGCGGATGAACGAATTCCTTTCCAAACAGTCGTTGAACATCACAGGTGAAATTCGCTTGGGCGGCGTCCCATACCGACCATTTTGGACGCTGAACCTTGTACTCCATCGTTTTGCCACTATTGGAAATGTATTGGGTCGGGTGATCAAGAATAAAACCGACTTTGGTGTCAGGTCCCGTGTTCTTCATTCGACTTCGACCGCGGACCCGCAACTTGTTCCACTGCTCTTCGGCTTCCCATTGGTATTCGACTTGGGGTGTACCGCCCTCATTGAACCCATTGTTTTTCGAACTCATCTTCAGCTTGTTATATTCCGTATCAAAACGTGAACTTAAAACCCAGGCCGCCGTTGGGCTCGAGACATAGCGCTTGATAAAGCACGTGCCTTTTCGGTTTTGAGGGTCACTTGGATGCCGGACGTAAAAACGAAGGCTCAATTCGACGAAGCCCCGAGAAATTGGAATACCCAACACGCCTATTTTTCGCATGACCATACAAACGAGGCTGACGTAGGTGTCGTCTTGAAAGTCATCCAACTCCATGCCTTTGGGGACGCGGTCGATCAAGAACTTCGGCTGAATTTGGAAGTTGATGGCTACCAATTCGGTGTACGCCGCTCGTGAAAGCAGTTTTTGTTGTGCTGATTGTTCGGGAGTTTTCGTGGTGGAAGTTGCCATTTCGAGGTTCCGCGTATTTTAAATTGAAAGTTGACTCCTTCGAATCCGCAAACTCCATCTCAGTATTGATTTAAGTTGTCTCGTTTTATACTTCCTGAAATTCGGAAGTCAGTTTCGGCTGTTCCATTTCTTGAACGCTGCTTCGCGCGAATCTTGCGAATAGAAACCTGCCCGATTGCGCACGAACCGATTCTTGGAAACGCATTTAGGTTGGAATCCAAACTCATTGGTTTTTAAGTTACAGATTCTAATCGCCGCGATCAAAGCGAGGTCCCGAATTTGAACCTGCATTAGTGGCGGGGGTTCCGAATTTTTAAAGTTAGGTTCACCTGAATTTTCAGAATCAGGCAAGTTGATTTGAGGCAAATAGCTTCCAACGATTGTTGAATCTTGAAGCAGAGAGGCGAGGTTGGGTAAGTGAACGGCGTTCCCAAGACTAGCAAGCAATTCGATGGCGGTGACACGCGTTTGAGCAGGCAATTTTTTGTCGTTGGCAAACTCTATTACAGCCTCAATTTGTGAATCCATCTTGTAAGCTTTAATCACCGCCAGAATGTGTCCGGCTGATCCTGCGTCTTTACGTGGAATTGCGGTCAGCCAATTCGAAATGAGTTTTTCAATCTGTTGGCGGCTGCCACAATTGTTAACGTAAGTCACCATTTGGGATTGAGTGACGACGGATTTGAGACGGCGCAGGTCGTTTTGACTAATTGATATTCTCTCGGATTTCCCTGATTCATCTGCACCGGGAAATTCCAACGCCGCAACGAACATCAGCGCGTTCATGGTTCCCGCAGCCTGGGTTGCGTTCGAGTTTGAGTTGGAACGCAATGATTGTTTTGAGACGAATTGATAGGTCGATTCGAGTTCGTGCTTGCCTTTCTTAATCGCGGCAAACAGTTTTGGTTGAGCTTGGTACATGTCAACAAAGATTCGACGTAACTGTCGATCTGTGCTCTCAGACTCAAAGATCTTTGAAAATTCGATCCATCCATCCAAATTGAGTTTTGGGTCTTTGCCATCTAAAAACAAGCGAATTTTTTGCTCTCGTTCTTCGCGTTCAATCAGGATTAATAAACGAGTCGCCCGCAATTGGATTTCTCCATCGGGAGCATCGGTTCCACTTAAGGTCGTTGCGATTCGTAGCGACTCAATTGCCGGGCCACCAATTTTCAACAACTCAGATTCTGCTTCATCCCGAACGACATAATGCTTGTCGCCAAGTTGCTGAATCAACTCTTTGATTTGTATATCTCGTTCGGACTCAGGCGTCTCAGTTTGTTGAGTGTCCGATTCGGATTGAACTTGTGTGATAACACAAGCCGCATTCGTAGAGTCTGCGCTGAATGAAAAGCTCCAAACGCAGGTTGCCGCGAGAAAGACCGTTGAGAGTGCGGTCTTGAAATTTAGAAGTTGAGTGGTTGAGTCAGATCGTTCAATTCGTTTTTTTGAAATACAATCCAGCGAACCAAGATCAACGAAGTCATCGCCAAGAGTGACGTTAAGGATTTCGCAATGTTTATTTAGAGCCGACATTCGTTTCAATCAAAGATCAAATAAGTTCTAGGCACTAGTCAAAGTTTACCAGCATTCGTTTGACACGGCATCATTGAATAGGCAAAAAACAACGATTCGATAGACTCAAGCAGGGCGTATTCAAACTGTTACGATTCTCAGCCCATTTTCGGTGAATCATTGATGCTCCTGAAGTCAGCCCGATTCGGTGTTGACCGCAGCTTCCCAAATGACAAGGAAAACAAAATTGATCACGATTCTTTTTGACATCGACGGCACTTTGATTCGGTCAGGCGGCGCCGGGATGATCGCCATCAAGCAAGTAATGAAGCAGATGTTCGACCTGGAAGAAATCGCGAGCGTGGAAGTTCATGGCAGGACAGACAACGGGATCTTTGGTGATCTATTTGGTCACCAGTCGTTGTCTTATGACGACCATCGAGACGAATTCAACGCCAAGTATTGGGAGCTCCTGCCATCGACGCTTCAGCGAACTTCTGGAGCCGTGCTCCCGGGGGTGAGCGAGTTACTCAAGTTACTTACCAATCGAAACGACATCGCAATGGGGATTCTGACGGGGAACTCAAGACGCGCGGCTGAGATTAAGCTTCAGCACTTTGAACTGGATTCATTTTTCCAGTTTGGAGGATATGGCGACTTCCATACGGAACGAAATCAAGTCGCGGAACTAGCGCGGCAATCTGCCCAGTCTTATCTCAACGATCAATTTGACGAAACTAAAATGTGGGTTATCGGTGACACTGTAAATGACGTCACTTGTGCACGGCATATCGGAGCACAGGTCCTGGCGGTGGAAACTGGAGGCGGATGTAAAGCAACGCTTGCTGAATCCAATCCCGACTGCCAGCTTGGATCGCTTGTGGATACAGATTCGTTCATGCAAGCCGTTGGTGTTTCGAGCGTCCATTAGCTGTGCCCAAGGGGCGTTAAGATTTGATTCCTGTCTGTGCCCACGAACCAATCGTCAGCCAATAACGAACTTGATAATTCAGGCGAATTACAAAGGCGGTTTGGGTTGAATCAATTGGGCAACAACTTTTGTTTGGTCTCAGATTCAACGCCCCAGTATTCTTGAGTTTCTGTCGCCATAACCGTTACAA
>CAYMFZ010000072.1:13029-14797 GCA_964389585.1 uncultured Pirellulaceae bacterium
AACCCCCCGGCTCCCAAAGACTCTGCAACCGAATTTGACTTTTCGAAAACGTTGTTTGTTTCGAAATTAAGTTGACATTTTCATTTCGCAAAACACCAGCTTTCCACGTTCCTTCATTTCTAACTTGAGCATGCGATTCGCATCTCAGGTATTTTCTCCACCTTGGTATCAACACCTAGATGAATAACAGTCCGCTAACCATTGCGCAGATTTTTGGAGCACTTAAGCGTCACCAGTTAGAAGCCTTCTTCACTTGGTTTCTCGTGATGGTGTTAGTTGTTGGTGCGTTCCTCGTTTGGCCTCGCAAGTACGGTTCTGAAGGCGCACTCTACGTAAAAGTTGGGCGTAACAATTCAACGATCACGCCAGGAAAAGTTTCGGGTGGCTTGACGATTCAAGATACACGCGAAACAGAAATTCGATCTGTCGTTGAGATCATGAAAAGCCCTGCGGTTCTCGAAGCCGTGGTTGAAGAAATTGGTGCGGAGGCGATTTTGAAAAGTCGTTGGGATGATTTTGTCCCCGAAATTTCATTGCCCAATTTTTTCGCCAGCAAATCGGAAGGCGGAATGTCGGTCGAAGAGTACGACGACCTCAAGAAACGCGAATTGGCGATCAAGAAGCTTTACAGCGACGTCTCAGTAAAGGCTGAGAAGAAAACATCGATTGTTAATGTCTTCGTAAAGGGTAGCTCCGCAAAACTGGCTCAACAAATTGTCGCGTCTGTCCTTCGTCATGCCGACAAAGTTCATTTGAAAGTTCATGCAGCCGAAGGCTCTCGCGTCTTTTTCGAAGAAGAAATGCGAAAGCAAAAAGCGCTCGTCAATCTGGCTGAAGAAGCATTGTCAGAGTACAGAGACAGCTTAAACGTTGTTTCTGTTGGCGATGAACGTGCGACGCTTCAAACCGTGATTAGCAAACTCAGAACCGAACTTCTCGACGCCGAAAGCACGCTTGCTCAATCGGAAAAGCAACTGGAAAAATTGACCGAGGTGATGGCGAAAACTGAAGCCCAGATCGCAATTCCTAAGTCAGGCGTTGAGCGACTTTCCTATGAAGACTCTCGCACCGAAGTGTTTAAGCTGGAGTCGCGTCTTGAAGGTCTCCTCTCGAGATTTCAGCGAACGCATCCTGAAGTTCAAACAGTTCAATCCCAATTGGACAACTTAAGAAATTCACTCCAAGCGATGTCGGAAGACCGAACAGAATCCGTCATGCAATCGAATCCTGTCTACGAGCAAATGCAAGTCGATTTCTTGCGCAGCAAAGTCCAGCGAACGGCTGCTCAAGCACGCGTTGATGGACTAAAGAAGATGCAAGCCAACACCCTGAAGAAGTTGCCGGCGTTGAACGAAGCTGCCAATGTCTCGCAGCGGTTACAGCGTAATATCGAGATCGCTCAGCGTGATCTCTACATCTACTCAGAGAAAAGCGGCGAGGCGAAAGCCCTTGCCTCATTGGATGAAAAACAAATGTCGGACTTGGAAGTGTTCGTTGAACCTACTTTTCGAGTCAAGCACATTAGCCCCAAGGGTAGCCTGATCATTCCGCTAGGGTTTATCTGTGGTTTGCTATCGGCCTTGGGATTGGTGCTTTTTCTGGAACGGAACAACTTGAGTGCCAGCTACAGCGAGGGCGAAGTTGAACAGATTCTCGACTTGCCCGTACTCGTAACGCTGCCCCGCGTTTACTCAACCAGAAACATGGTGAACTGATGATTGAAAATGAATCCCAACGTTCAGCACAGCTCGACCAGCGTGAACGACAG
>CAYMFZ010000073.1:0-14795 GCA_964389585.1 uncultured Pirellulaceae bacterium
ATCATGCGAGGCGACCTCGACGGAGTTGAAGACGCCATCCGCAAGGGCGCTGACGTCAACAAGAAAGGCAAACAGGGTTTCACACCCTATGAAGCCGCAAGACGAACTGGCTTTAAGCAGATCACTGACTTACTGGTTGCCAAAGGTGCGAAGACGGACATCCAAGTCCCGTCCGCAACCGAATACGTTAAGAGCATGCTCTCGGAGGACTTTGACGATTCTTCACCTGCCTGTGTTGTCCTACTTTCGCAGGATGGAAAAATTCTCTTGCAGGAAGCATTCGGCAGGTCAGACATTGCCAAGAAGAAATCGGCGACGATAGACACCAAGTTCCGAATCGGTTCGGTGACCAAGCAGTTCACTGCTGCCGCGATATTGAAGCTGGAAGAAGAAGGCCGAGTAAGCGTCGAAGACAAACTCTCAAAGTACTTCCCGGAATTCCCGAGGGGCGACGAAGTAACTTTGCGACACTTGCTAACCCATACTTCCGGAATCGTTAGCTACACTTCGAAAAGCAATTTTTGGATGACCAATAACGGCGGGGTGACTGAACTCGAAATCGTCGACATGATCAAAAATGACGAATTCGATTTTGAACCTGGTGAAAAATACTCCTACTGCAACACAGGATATGTGATGCTTGGCTTTATCGTTGGCAAGGTGACCGACAGTAGCCTTGATACCTACCTTAAACAGGCGTTTTTTGAACCGCTGGGAATGAAGAACACAGGCATTCATCGCCCTGGCTTGAATCTAAAAAATGAAGCCAACGGATATAGTTTTAACGAGGGCGAGTGGGAGCTCAAGAACCTCAAAGACATGTCTTGGGCGGCGGGCGCCGGAGCCATGTATTCAACCGTCGGTGATTTGAACCTTTGGAATGAAGCTTTGTTCGCCAATCAAGTTTTGAAAAAAGAAACGTTGGATCGCGCTTTCAAGCCAACCAAACTGAAAGACGGTTCGATCTCCAATTACGGTTACGGATGGATGTTGGGAGACTACCGCGGCTTAAAACGAATTGAGCATGGCGGTGGGTTGCCAGGGTTCTTGACTCATCTTGTTCGCTATCCAGATTCCAAAACGACCATCGCCGTTTTTGTCAGTTGCTTGCCGTCAGGCGATCTTCCTCCCCCCGGACTGGTCGCGAAAAACGTAGCCAATGCCTTTCTTTCGAAATCAATGGAACAACGGAAAGTTCTTCTGGTCGACAAGAGCGTCGATGCGAAAACATACAATGACTACGTTGGTGAGTATGACTATGGAAGTGCTACGATGGCGGTGAGCGTCGAAGACGGAAAGATCTACGCACAATTAACTGGACAAGCAAAGCTTGAAATCTATCCAAAAGATGCAACGACTTTCTTTTGGAAAGTCGTCGACGCTCAAGTCGAATTCCAACGTGGCGAAGACGGTAAGGTCGTTCGGGCTGTGCATACACAAAACGGAACCACTCAAAATGCCCCTCGGCTTGAGCAAGGATTCAAAGTCGATCCCAAGGTATTGGCAAAGTACGCCGGGAGATATGACTATGGATCGGGTGCAATGACAGTTACTGCAGATGGCACCAGTTTGTTCGCGCAGATCACGGGTCAAGCAAGAGTGCGAATCTATCCTACATCGGAAACCAATTTCGAATGGCGCGTTGTTAAAGCGAGTGTCGAGTTTGTTGCGGGTGACGATGGCGAAATTGAAAAAGTGATCCACACGCAAAACGGACGTTCGTTCGACGCCGCGAAAATGGACTTACCTGTGGCAATTAATGTCGCCACTGAAAAGCTCGACGAGTACGTTGGAAGATATAACCTTGGACTGCTGGTTGGAAAAATGGTGATCACTCGAGAAGGCGATAAGATGTTCGGTAAGCTCGCAAGCCAACCCAAACTGGAAATTTTACCGACCGCCGAGGATGAACTCTCTTGGGTAGATGTAGCCGCAACCATGAAGTTCATTCGCGACGAGGATGGAAAAATCATCCGAGGCGATTTCACGCAAGGTGGCAGAACATTCAAAGCAAAACGATTGAAAAGCGAGGCTGATAACAAATAGCCTTAAGAGCGATTTGCCCAATCACCCCAAGCGTAAAATTGGCTGAAGATCAACGACCTTAACTGACGCGAAACAGATGGTTCATTTTTTCAAACATGCGTTGCGTCTCTCGATCGTCGGTTTATTGATCCAAGCCTCTTTTTCGCTTGCCGTCCCGCCGGCCAATCAGAATCAGCAAAGGCCACAACGACTGAACGGCCCACAAATCAAGAAGACGATCAAGCAGCTCAAGCCGCTTCATCAAAAACTTGATGATCCCAAACAGGGTGAGTGGCTTGCTACGCACAAAGAGCGCGGGCAATCGTACTCGCAGTACGTTCGGATTCGCCCCAACGTTTTGACCGCGACTCGAAACAAGCTTTATGTGCAACCGATCGGTGAGTTTTCTACAAAACAACAGGAGATGATAAAGCTCAGCTCCGAATACCTCTCAATCTATTTCAATTGCCCAGTCAAGATTTTGGAAACCAAAGATGAATCGGGCATTCCCGCCAACGCAAAACGTGTTCATCCAACTTGGGGCGGACATCAGATTTTGACATCCCATGTGCTTGAGAAGATTTTGGCCCCGGACCTTCCGGGAGACGCATTCGCCACAATTGCATTTACTTCCTCAGATCTCTGGCCGGGCGATGGTTGGAATTTCGTGTTTGGCTACGCGTCGTTTCGCGATCGCGTCGGCGTTTGGTCGCTTTCTCGTTTTGGAAATCCCGACGAAGACGAAGAGGCATTCAAGAAGTGCCTGTTGCGAACAATCAAAGTCGCAACGCATGAAACGGGCCACATGTTTTCAATCCAGCATTGCATCAGGTTCCAATGCAACATGCAGGGCAGCAACAGCTTGCCAGAATCCGATTCCCAGCCTTTGGCTCTATGCCCTGAATGTCACGCGAAAATTCTTTTTGCCACGGGTGCAAACCCGATCGCTCGATACGAAAAACTGATTGAGTTTTGCCAGATTCACGGACTAACTGAACAACTTGAGTTCTTCAAAAAATCGAAAGCGGCTCTTGAATAGCGAGTTCGTTTTTGTTTTTGTAAGCTTGATGAAACAGACTCTTTGCAATTCATTCAGTCTCAGCGTCCGGTGAATCCATTTGAAACTGAATTGTTCCGAGTCGTTTTGCTTCTTCTTCATCGTGCGTGATGTGCAAAACGGAAACTTGCTCTGAATGATGGAACTCACGCAAAACTTCCGCCACTCGAATCTTCGTTCGCGAATCAAGCGCACTCAATGGCTCGTCTAGACAGAGCAATCGAGGACGAATCGCGAGCGCCCTGGCCAAAGCAACTCGTTGTCTTTCACCGCCGGAAAGCCCTTTGGGAAAGCGATTGAGCAGCGGAGCGATGTCAAGCAACTCCGCAAGTTCCCTCGCTCTTCGCCGACGTTCACGCTTGGCGACTTTTCTGACTTCAAGCCCAAACTCAATCTGTTGCCCAACGCGCATTGCTGGGAAAAGAACAGAATGTTGCGGCACGTATCCAATCTGTCGTTGAGACGGCGAAAGCTTCGTCACGTTTTGGTTGGCCATTAGAATTCGCCCGTTCGAAACGGCGCGCAAGCCACAAATCGACTCCATCAATGTTGTTTTGCCGCATCCGGTTGGCCCCATCAAGACGCCATATTCTCCAACTGGCAGTTCCAAAGAAAATCCAACCAGCGAAAAATTCCCTTGATGAATTGTCACATTTTCAAGTGTTATCATGCGACCACCCCGCCGGCAGGGCCGTTTCCAGATCCGTTCCCGAGTGTCAGCAACCTTGTGAACACGAGCGCGACGATAGCAAGCGTTACCAAAATCAAAGACGCTGCGACCGCTCCCCGCAGGTTGCCAGATTGAAAACTGAGATAAACCGTTGTTGAAAGAACCTCCGTTTTCATCCGCGCCGTGCCTGCAAAAATCAAGATCGGACCGAATTCTCCCAGCGACCTTGCCCAAGCCAAAGTAAACGCGGCAACGCTTCCTCTCCAAGCTTGAGGCATCGCAACTCGACAAAAACCTTGAGAACGACTTGCTCCTAACGTTAATGCAACCAATTCTGGTTCTTCGGAAATCTGTTCGAAAGTCCCTCGCATCGTGCGAATCGCAAACGCCGCCGCGACTGTGAACTGACTCAGCACAATCGCAGGGATCTCGTAAGTGATTCCTCCCACCCTGTAGCCGAGAATCGAAAACATTGATTGAACTGAGTCGTCAAGCCAGCGGCCAAGCGACGTTTGAAACAAGATCAGCAAACTGATTCCGACCACGAGCGGCGGCAAAACAATCGGAATGTCTAACAAAGTATCAACGAGGTAGCGAACCAACATTGCAAGCCTGCGCATAATCGGTCTTCTCGCAAACTTTCTCTCAATCGCATCGCGGCCCAATCTGGCAAGAACGTAGCCAATCGGAATAGCAAACCACATCGAAACAATTGCCGAAATCGTACACGTGATGAGGCTGAGCCAAATTGAATACCGTACATTTTCGTCAGCCAGTGAATTGGTGATATCTTGCCAACTCGCGTATTGAAAATCAGAAAGGATTAGCGCGACGATTAACGCAATATAGAAAACGCCAAAGGCCACGCATGTTGACCAAAACAGCCAATTCAGATGCGCGGAGTGACGACTATTCGAAGTTCCTGTTTCAGTGTTCACTTGGCGTCCAGATCGTTCGGAACGCGAAAGTGAAATCTCTTGAAAATTTCTCGGCTGGTTTTTGATTCCACCAAAAAAGTCTTGAAGGCCGTACTATTCTCGCTCTTCGAATCATTCGCAACGAGGCCCACGGAAATATTTGTATCGTAGTTTGGCTCGCCTAACGGCAAAGCGACTTTTAACAAACTGGACTCGTTTCCAACCGTCGATTGATTGACTTGATGAACCGTGGTATCCCAAACGATCGCCGCATCGATACTTCGAGAGACTAAAGCTTGAGCAAGCGTCATGACGTTTTCGGCGTCGACGACTTGATTTGCGATCAGCTCTTTTTCAATTCCGATTCGAATTGCTATTTGCCTGGCTGCTTTGCCAATTGCCGCTCGCTCAGAAGCGACGCCAAACCTGATTTCATTTGAGGAAACCAGATCTGTTAGATCCTTGAGTTGGATCTCGCTTTCGCCGCGAACTGCGACAACGGGAGACTGGAGAGCTAAAACAGATGAACTGTGAACGATGGAATGAGATTCCAACATGCTTAGAAGTTCTTGATCGGCTGACACGAAGATATCTGCGCCGTACTCAACGCCAGTTTCAAATTCGGTTTTGATTTGACCGGCCAGCTCTCCAGAACCACCAGAACGAACAAGCTCAACTCGGACATCCGAAGCTCGATTGAATTCCTCAATCACTTGGCTCAGCGGACTGGCGACGCTCGAAGCCGCATAGACTCGAACCGTTTGCTCACCCCCTAAGACCTGTCCGAAATTCGTTCGGAGTGACATTCCCAGAAATGTCAGCACAACAACCGCAATGACTGAAAGCAAAAACGCCAGTGACACCATTGATACTTGCCCGCACCGAGGCGTTACTTTTTCAGCCCTATATTTCAACGTGGCACTCGGTGTCTGCTTGTCAGTTCGCAAGAAGGATGGTCATCGGGCGAAGGAATCACCCCAAGCCCAGCCATAGTCTAACAAAATGAACCGAGTTTTGCTTTGTCCACTATCTCATGCCTTGAATTTGTTTCCACTTCAATTCAAGGCGACTTCTGACGAAGCATCAGCTTGGTGCAATCGCGAACGAAAAACAAATTAGAACTTACCCCAAAACCAAGAGGTTATACGACGATGAGCCGTTGGCGCTAGCCCGCTAGCCTCGGGCTGGAAGCAACACCCAAACACGCCACTCGTTGGCTTGGCCCGAGGCAAGCGTCAACGGCCCAACTTTTGGGATAGGCTCCCAGAATTTTGTTGTTAGTTACCAAAATTCCTAACCACTCCAACATCGCCGGATCGAGCGTTAATCATGTCAGTCGTATCCGCCCAGAAATAGTCTTCCGCTCCATCATCACCGTTGCCTTCGTCCCACCAGTAGTTTGGAAGAACCCGGTCAGCGCCGTCAGTGCCACCGTCACCGATCGCGGACAGGAAATCGGTTCCCGGTCCACCAGAAATCCAATCATTCCCTTTGCCACCAATTACAAAATCACTTCCAGCATCACCGCTCAAGAAATCGCTTTGACTGCCACCAAAGAGTTGGTCATCACCGTCGTCGCCGAACGCGTAAGTAACCGATGGCCCGGCCTCGACTACGTCATCTCCGCTTCCGCCGTTGACCTCGACCAGATCGAATAGATTGGAACTACATTTGAAATGGTCATTGCCGCCAAGCAGTCTGCATTGCAGCCACAACTCTCTTCCAAGGGTCTGTCCGGGAATCCTATTTCCTGGCAGCGTGGGAACTCGATCGTTATTTTGAACCCATTTTTGTTGCACCAGTCGTTCATTGCTGTAGAGCTTAACAAGTGCGGATCGCCCGACGTTAACAACCTCAACGCGATCGCTTGCCGCAGTACCAGTCACCACAATAACGTCAACGTTTGAGTAGACTTTTGTTGAAATTGAGCCTCCATAGTTCAGTGGATGAGTCCAACTAAATTGGCCAAACGCAGGACTGACGCATAGAAACAAAAAAACGCTCGTCATCGATGCTAAGATTGTCTTCACTTTTCACCCCATGTGTAAAACCAAATTTGGTTGATATCAACAGGGCGAAAATTTGCTGTTGAACCTGCGAACGTTTTCTGATTTTCTAGCGATTACTTTTATGCGTAGATTCGCCTAGAGCGATATGGTCTACTTTTCTCAGGAAAAAACCGAAGTAGAGCTGGTTTGGACGATTCGTTTTTCCATCCAATTTGTCGATGAAATTTCGACTTAATCGTTTTGACTGGTCGTTTTGCCGCCGGATTTTGAAAGGACATTTCGTTGCCAGATGAACTTCAAATCGAATCGGTCTTAAATCGCGTTCGGCCTTACCTTCGCCTGCTCGCTCAGGCGCATCTTGGTGACCCGCTCAAGAAAAAAGTTGATGCGTCAGACATTGTGCAGCAAACGCTTTTGCAAGCGCACCAAGATTGGGATCAATTCAAGGGCAAAAACGAAGCACAGTTAGTTGGTTGGCTTAAGCAAATCCTCCGCAACCGTTTGATCGACATGGCAAGACATTGGAAGGGACAAAAACGCGATCTTGGCAGAGACGTTGATTTGCAACAACGTGTTGAGGATTCATTTCGTCAGGTTGACGATTGGCTGGCGGCGAGTCAAACCTCTCCTAGCATGGCCGCCCATGGAAACGAGATGCTGGTTATTCTTTCTACCGCGGTTGAGCAGCTTCCTGAAAAATTGCGTCAGGTCGTTGTCATGCATCACTTGCAAGGAATGAAGCTGGTTGAGATCGCCAATGAAGTCGGCTGTGACGAGACGACGGTTGGTCGCAGACTTTTTCGCGGCATCAAAAAACTTGGCGAATTGATGAACGAGCAAGAATGTCAGTAGTACCGTCAAACGATTCAGATGCACCAGATGATAAGCTTGACCAAGCCATCATCGAATACTTGCGAGCTCAAGAGGCCGGGACTCGTTTGGACATGCCGACATTCATGGCCAAGCATGCCAGCGTCGCTGCCGATTTAGAAACTTTTATCAACCAACAAAACAAGCTTGGTCGATTGATGTCGCCGGTCCGAAAGATCTCGGACTTGGCCAAACCCAAACCTCCGGCTCTCACTGAATTTGGCGATTATGAGATCATTCGCGAAATCGGACGTGGCGGCATGGGAATCATTTACGAGGCCCAACAGAAGGGACTTACACGTCGCGTCGCGCTCAAGATGATTCGCGGCAATCACTTCCTGACAGACGAAAGCTTGATTCGTTTTAAGGCCGAGGCCGAAGCAGCCGCTGGACTTGAGCACCCCAACATCGTTCCAGTTTACCGAGTTGGCAACGTTGATGGGCATCCCTTTTTTACGATGAAACTCGTTCGTGGAGGAAGCTTAAAAGAGGTTTTAGAAACAGGGCCGATCGCTTCGAAAGAGTCGGCCCGATTGGCTTGTAAGATCGCGCAGGCAATTAGCTATGCGCATCAAAGAGGAATTTTGCACCGCGATTTAAAGCCAGCCAACATCCTGCTGAATATGGGGTCGTCCTCGCACTCATCAAGCTTTGCCCCGAATGAAGGCTCGACTCAAACGAGCGCGAGCTTACAAAATGATGTGGCTGTGCCCGATTCGAAATCCAGAGCGAACTCATCTTTGCCTGCGAGTGGTCAAACTATTCCAATGGTTTCTGATTTCGGTCTCGCCAAACAGCTTGATCACGAATTGGCTCACGGCTTAACACTGACCGGAGCTGTTCTCGGCACACCCAGCTACATGTCGCCGGAACAGGCGTCAGGGGATATCGCGTTGACGACTGCCACCGATATCTACGGAGTTGGTGGTATTCTATTTAGCATGTTGACGGGCAAACCACCGTTCGATGGAAGTTCACCCGCCGAGATCACTCGCAAGGTTATCGAGCAGGCGCCAAACTTATCATCTGAAAACTCAACCATTGATTCAGATCTGAAGACGATTTGCTTGAAGTGTTTGGAGAAATCACCTGCCGACCGCTACGTGACCTCTGCGGAGTTAGCCGACGACCTTCAACGCTATTTGTCAGGAAAACCGATCATGGCTCGCAGAGCCAGTTCAGTTGAGCAGTGCATCAAGTGGGCTCGACGCAATCCGATGATGGCGACTTTGTTTTCCACAATCGCAGCTTTGGTGGTGCTGACCTTGGTTGGCTCCATTCTCTTTTCATTTCGACTCAACAACGAAGTGATGAAGCGCGGAGAAACGCTGGAAGACTTGAAAGTTCAAGAAACCAGAACGGCAGAAGAACGTGACCGCGCGCTTAGGCGACTATTTGAATCCAAGTTCGCTGAAGTCGCCGCAAGACGATCAAGCGGCGAAAGCGGGCGACGTTTTGGCGCGTTAAAGGCCGCCAAGGAAGCCGTCTCGCAACTTCCGTTTATCTCAGCGACCGACCATGAAATTTTCGAACTGCGCAGCGAGACAGCTGGTTGCCTCGGAAATGTTGATTTGACAGAAATCGCGAAATGGGAAGCACCGGGCTATCGAGACGTTGGAAGTATCGACTTCAGCCCTGACCTCAATTTGTTCGCCTATCATACGTCTCGCGGCACTCCGGTCAACATTTACCACTCGGCAGAATTGGCTCGGCTAGGATCCGCAACAAACGCGACACCGATCGCGTCGATTGACATTGGCGAAGGAATTATCGGTGGACCATTTCGTTGTCAGTTCTCCGATTGTGGAACCTACCTCATGGTCAACTCAGTCGAGCAAGGGCTGATCGTTCAAATCGTATTCGACATCGAGACACAAAGTGTCATTCTCCGAGAAGAAGGCGTCTCGCACGCGTGTGTGTCAGAAACAACTGACGGCAGTTTGATTGCGACGGCGGACCAAGACATGATTTCGATTCGTCGATTGCCTGATTTGGTCGAGACCATTTCGTTTGCCAATCCGTCGCCAAGCACCAACAACTTGTTGAAATTCAGCCCCGACGGAAAATGGCTTGCTCGGTTTGGAGACGGTGGCACGTTCATCTTTGAAGTTGCGACAGGGGAAATCGCTTGGCAGATTTCCAACTTCTACTCGTTTGATTTGGATTGGCATCCCTCGGAGATGCAAATTGCGGTAACTGACAGATCGGAATTCCAAATTTGGCAAATGGAAGAATCTTCTGCGCGAAAAACGGCGACTTTTCCTCAACATTCCCATGACGTTTTTCAAGTTGAATTCACAGAGGATGGTTCGACGGTTGCAAGTTCAACCTGGAGCGGCAATTCAAGATTTTGGGATATCCAAAGTGGTGAGCAACTCTTCTCGTTCGCCGGATCGATCGTTCGCTTTTCCAATGACGGATCGAAAGTCGCCTTTCGAGGTGCCCAGACGGGCATCTGTCGATTCGAAGGTAAGCGTCTCAGAAGAACGGTTACAAAAGCAGACGCGAAACACACCGGCTCTCAACCCATTGATTTGGATGTTCACCCCAACAATCGCTGGGTGGCAATGGGAGAAAAAAAGGGCGTTCGAATCAGTGATCTAAAATCTGGAACTCAATTGGTCGACTTGCCCGGACAAGGTCGCGTTCGGTTTCGACCCGATGGAAGGTCTTTGCTTATTGGCGATGAAACAATTGAAGAATGGCCAATTCGTGAAGAAATTTCTAACGGGCATTCAAAACTGATGATTGGTCCTCCAAAAACTATCTTTTCGTTTGGCGCGATTCAAGGCATGGACATCGACCCAGACGGTGAGTTTATTGCCAGCGTCGACGATGGACGAACGATGGTTGCTTCGCTTGAGAACCCATTAAAATTTGTCCAAATGAAGAGTTCTCCTTCTGCGGCGGGAGTAAGTCTTTCACGGGGGGCGAAATTGGTCGCGGTTGGAAATCACTTGGGTTCCAACGCACAAGTCTTTGACGGATTGACTGGCGAACTATTGCATACGGTAAAAACCCCAACGCATGCTCGAGCAAGATTAAGCCCTGATGGCGATCTTTTGGTTGTGACGTTCGACAACACCGCAGAAGTTTATGAAACGTCGGGCTGGAAGCGAATCTATTCACTTCACGACAGCGATTTCGAAGTCGCATGGCCGGCAAGTTTTTCGGCTGATGGAGAATACTTGCTGTTAACGCTGCGTAAGCCCCGAGGCACGCTGATCGTTGACGCTCGATCTGGCGAAAACCTAATCAGGATTCCGGGGGCGTCCGGGACAGCGCCCCGCGATGTTCATTCGATGCTTACCTCTGACAACCAATTAGTAAACATTCGAGAAGGCAATTCGCTGGAGGCCTGGGATCTGGCCAGCATTCGAAAACAACTTTCTGAGATAGGTCTCGACTGGAAAGAAAATAATTCCAAACCGAATCATGCTGGAAGCAATGAGACAAGTCCAAATTCACCTAGCGTTAAAACGGCTTTCGTACCAGACATCGAAGTGCGGTGGAAAGACGGACGGCTCGCGGCTTACGAAAACGCACTTGCGCAAACTCAGTTCGCCTATGGTGACGAAGTTGCCAAACTCACGTTTGAAGGTTGGCAAAACGACTCTCCAACAGATCCGATTTTGTGGCAAGCTCGAGGCAATGTTAATAACCGACTTGAGAAACGACAGGCTCTCGATGATTGGTCCAAAGCCATTGAATGCTCCGGATTCAATCCCGAGTTGTTTTACTTGCGAGCCACAACCGCCAGACGTTTCAATCAGCTTGAGCGCGTCACCGCAGACCTCACAAATTTTTTAAATCATCCGTCCATTCCAAAAGAGTCTCGCATCCGCGCGAGCCAGAAACTTGCTTGGGAAACGTTGCTCAATGCGCTCGATCGCGAGGTCAAGAAACCAGAATTAGAAAGAGTCGTTGAACTAGCGACCGCGTTTGATGATTGGGTTACTGCCACTCAAAGGAAAGACTCCCAAACGAAAATTGGAAATCTACAAGATCTAAGTAATACGATAAGAGAATTCTCCAACAACCCAAAAGCGTATTTGCGTCGATCGGAATTGAAAGTGACCGCCGATCGAGTTTTGGCAAACAAGACGCTCGCTTTGGCAAAGATTAAAAGCGAAAAATTCGAATCCGCCATTCGCTTGCTAGAAGAAGTTGCACCAACCAAAACGAACAAACATTTTGCTGAAGCTTACGGAGTTGAATTCCTGCTTGCACTGGCTCATTCAAAACAAGGCGACAAAGGAAAAGCGGATACCCATTTTCAAATAGAATTGGAATCAAAAGCTAAGTTCGCGCGAATGTATGCCGACGATGCCTCGGACTGGATGCGACTAAGATCGACCGTCGAAGCTGAATTGGGAATTGAGCCAAAGCCTCGACTCCGCTGGACGCCCATCGAGCTTGCCTCGAATGCTGCCTGGGACGTTGGCGGCTTGCGAGTTCAGTTCTTTACGAAATCGAAACGGTTCACAGATCTAAAAAGCCAAACATTTAGGTCGACCGAAGTTGCGGTTGAAAATTTGTTTTGGTCTCCGAAACTTCCAAACGGAGAATTGACGTTGAACCTGATGGTTGATGAAACCGGAACCTACGATGGCACCCTCAAGCTTACTCACGCGATCGACTATGGCTTGCTCGAATTCTCGCTAAACGGTGTTCCCGTCAGCGGAGAATCTCTCGGGACGCGATTTGACGGCTTCTTAAACCAAGTCGTATTCGGTGACGAGGTTAAACTTAACGCGGTCGAGTTGAGAAAGGGGACGAACCAACTAACGATTAAAAACGTTGGCAAGTCGCCTTTGTCTCGTGGATACTACGCAGGCATCGAATCTTTGGAATTCAGCAAGGAATAGTTCAAACTTTCTTGTTGAATCGAAACTGCTGCCGGCGACGCGCATATTGCCGTTTGGACTGGAGAAAACTGGGGTTTGCAGCAGAAACCGGCTGTGAAACTCACTTACGACAAGCGATTCGCCATCTTTTTCGAGGCAATTTTCGTTCTCTTTTGGAAATTTTGATTTTAAAACGCAGGATCGTTTATCCACTTTCGCCTTGAAGATAGGACCCATTTGTTCCTGCACTCAAAGTCAAAAAGAGGATGAAGATGAAAACTATATTCACACTATGCATGGCGACACTACTTGGGCTGATCGTTTGTAACGCGGCAACAGCTCAAAACCAGCTTTTGAGAAACCTAAGCAATCGTTCTCTTGATGCTTCGCAACTTGGTGGCATTCGGCTGACTCCGCAGTTGCGGTCTCAAGGAATTCGACCAGCACCTGCTCCAACTCAACAGCCTTCTTTTCCCAGCAATCTTTCAAACAACATCGCCCCAGGATTACTTGGCAAAGTCATGATCCCATCCGGCCCAGTTCAACTTCCTCCTGGTCCATTGAGAGAACTTAATCCACAACCTCAACCTCAACCACAACCTCAACCTTTGCCGCAGCCGCAGCGCAACCCAAACCCGTTGACTTTGAATCTTGGACCGAATGGGCCGTCAATTAGTTTCGGAACTGGGGGAGGACAGAATTTCAACATACCATTGCCGGGGCAACGTTTTGCCCAACCGGGCACCTACCATTCTCCAACCCAAGTGCTTGGCTACGGTCCCAATGGTCAGGTTTACACCGGCAACGGACAAGTCGCCGGCTCATACCACACACCTGGTCGCAACCTGAGCCAGATGAACGGAACCCAACGTTACGTTGAACAACCGATCTACGACAGTTATGGAAACCTTGTGGGCCATCAGGCAGGCACGGTTTGGAACAACTCGATTACTGGTCAGCAACACGGAAACATGACGACCTACACTCCAAACGGAACTGGAGGTCACCATCAAAGTACAACCCAATATTCGACGGCGGGTGGAAACATAACACCGATTAAAAATTAGCAGTCGAATTAACTAACGAGTTCACAACACCCTCTCGTTGAAAACGGGAGGGCCCGAACACAATGGTGTTTCAAAAACAGAGCAAATTCCCTCCCCTCGTTGATACGCTGAACGCGGATCAACTGCGACCCTCCCACTTTCAGTGAGAGGGTTAGGAGAAGGTTAGGGCATTCGCCAGTTTCCCGTTGAAAAAGCAACTACCTTGGGCAAGAATTCCCAATCTACAGATCCATACGACCTTGCACCTTTGCTGTTTGCTTACGCGACTCACTTGGCAAAATTTCGAAATTAGAATTCTCACGCGTCGGCGGGTTTCGTACCTTTCGACGCTTTTTTTCGTCAAACCAGAAGGCTCAAAAACTACTTGCGAACAAGTCAATTGTTCGACCGCTGAGTTCGACTTAGAATGCACCTTCGAAGAAATCACTTTACGGGAATAACGTCATGGCATTGAATCGTCGAAGTTTACTCAAATCCACACTCGTCGCAGGCTCAGCACTCTCCTTGCCAGCCATCTCCTACGGGCGGGTACTCGGTTCGAATGAGAAACTTCGCTGTGCTGTGATTGGCTTGAATGGTCGTGGCAAGGATCACATTCGTGGACTTGGCGAAAACGTAGTTGCCTATTGTGATTGCGACGAAGCCATTATGAACGAACGAGCCGAAGACAAAGATGTTGAAAAGATCAAGGACTATCGTAAGCTGCTTGAAAATAAAAACATCGATGCGGTCTCGATTGCCACGCCGAATCATCAACATTCGATCATGGGCATTCGCGCGTTGATGGCCGGCAAACATGTCTACGTAGAAAAGCCTGTTTCGCATAACGTTTGGGAAGGGCGTCAGCTATCGGAGGCACAGAAAAAGTTTGATCGCGTCGTCCAGTGTGGCACCCAATCCCGATCCAGCCCCAGCCTTCAGTCTGCCGTGGAATATGTTCGCAGTGGAAAGCTTGGAAAGATTAAGCATGCGACGGGGACTTGCTATAAGCCTCGAAAGAGTATCGGCAAACTACAAAAGCCACTTCAAATTCCCAAGCACATCGACTACGACCTTTGGTGTGGTCCTGCCGAAAAGCGTTCGCTGTTCCGCCCAAAACTTCACTACGATTGGCATTGGGATTTCAATACTGGAAACGGTGACATGGGGAATCAAGGAATTCACCAGATGGATATCGCGCGATGGTTCCTCGGTTACGACACCATTTCACCACGCGTCATCAGCATCGGAGGACGACTTGGTTATGAGGATGCCGGTGATACGCCGAACACACAAACGGTGATTCACGATTATCCTGACGCTCCATTAATTTTCGAAACACGTGGGTTGCCTT
>CAYMFZ010000074.1:0-5478 GCA_964389585.1 uncultured Pirellulaceae bacterium
CAAAAGAACGGTGCGTTCGCATTGGTTAAATTCTCTACTCCATGTTTGTCATTGAAACCAAAAGTGCAAATGTAAATGATGGTCACAACGGCTTGCAGTAACATCGACCGCCACCAGCCAGTTCCCGTTTTCGAACCTGTCATCCATCGCAAAGCGGGGTAATCAACGGCGGTCGCCCAATAGATTCTCGGGCTCGTTAAGATCATTGCATTGATCGAGCCGAGACATGAAACGCAAACGAGAATAGAAAGTAGCCAATTCCCTCGGTCCCCCATGTTTTGTTGCCCCAAGACCGACGTCGCATTTTCCCAGTTGCTTCCAAGTTCTTTAAGCCGTTCAAATCCCAGCCCGAACACGAGTGCGAAATTGAATAACAGGTAGACCATTAAAACCACGCCGGTTCCAATGACTAGCGCTCGCAGCAAGTTCTTTTTTGGCTCTCGCGTTTCGGTTGCAACAAAAGCGATGTCGTTCCATCCTCCGAAGGTAAACATCACGAACACCATCGAAAGCCAAAACCATTCCCAAGGCGATTCTTCTTCTGCTGGAGCGACTGCTTTGTCTTTTGCGCTTGATTCTTCTACGGCAGATTCGGTTTTGACATCAGAATCTTGTTCAGCTTGTTCGCTTGACGCTTTCTGAGACGCAACGTTGGCAAGATTGCCAGAAGGAGGCTGCGGACTTGAGCTTGGCCAGAAAGCGAATGCAGCCAAGACGACCATCAGAATTCCTATGACTTTGGCCACCGTCAAAACGTTCTGTGCCGACTTGCCAAAGTGAACGCCTAAGAGGTTGGTCATGCTGAGCAAGATGACGCCGAGGATCGCAATCGCATAAGTTGGCAGCGAATTTGGCATGACTGAAAGTGCAAACTCACCAAAGATCATTGCCATCAATGCGATGCTTGTTGGGCGGATAACCCAAAATGCGGCCCACGAAAAAGCAAATCCGAAGTGCCGGTGATAGCCTCGTTTGAGGTAACCATAGTCGCCACCACGATCGGGATAAGTTGTGGTCAACTCGGCAAAACAGAGCGCTCCGATCAAAGCGATTAATCCGCCAAACACCCAAACAGCGACCAGCCAATAAACGCTGGGGACTTGGCCGGCGATAATCGATGGCATTTTGAAGATGCCGGCTCCAATGATGGTGCCAACGATGATGCAAACACAATCAAAAAGCGTTAGCACGCGGCTGGGCAAGCTCGGCGGGGCTGGTTTTGAATCGGGGGCTGGTTTTACGATGGCTCGTTGCTTTATCGAAATTCAATGATTCAAGAATCCGTGCATCCTACCACTAAATCACGTGTCGAATGAGATCCTGCTCCTCGAATACGGTTTCTGACTTGGCTCGGAGGCCAGAGATTTAGTCAGAGATCATTCGATGTAATCGGACAAAGTTCGATATTTGCAAGGGCTGCACTGGACTTAAAGTCGATATCGCTACTACAATACCACAGACATTTTTCATGAATTTTGACCACCTATGAAAGGGATATATGGCCAAAGAAGAAGCTTTTGAAGTTGATGGCACTGTAACACAGGCGCTCGCTAATACGCGTTTCCGAGTTGAATTGGAAACTGGCGATGAGGTTTTAGCGCACGTTGCTGGCCGTATGCGTAAGCACTTTATTCGAATTGTTCCGGGCGACAAAGTCCGCGTCGAACTTTCACCCTATGATTTGACCAAGGGTCGAATCGTCTACAGAGAACGTTAATGCCCCAACGTGTGGTTCCCTATTCGTATGGTTCCCTAATCTGGTGGCCTCGATGTAGGCGGCCTAAATGTTGGTGATTGGGATGGTTGTCCGCAGGCCTTCTTGTTTTCATGTTGATTCAAACGTTGCGCTGTTTCTGCGCGCGATTGGCACGCAGTTGGCCGTTTAAAGCATTGGTTCGGTAACTGCGGTGTGGTTATCTGTTCTTCGTGATCAAACAGGCGGGGTTTCGTTTCGCAAACTCCTGCAAGCCAACCGACGTTACTTTGGAATTGGAGACGTCTAAATTGCCGAGTAGCTTATTTTCGAAAAGATGTGCCAGCCCAGCATCCCCAATTGAGTTTTTCTCTTCCTCGGGCCCGCGCAAAATCAATGTGTGTAAATTGTTGAGCTTGGAAAGATGGGCGACACCTTCATCAGTAAACAAGCTGGACGAAATTCCGACGACTTCGAGATTGGAAAGACTTCCCAGTGATTGAAGTGCTTTGTCAGTGAACTCGATTGGGTCTTCCTCTAACGAAAGTGACCGACGACGGGGCGGCATGAAGTAGGCTTTCGTCAGGTTCTCGCAGGTTTCAAGGTGGCCTATTCCTACGTCCGATATTCTTCCTGTCTGCACGTTGATTCGCCGAAGCTTGGGAAGCTTGCTAAGCACTTCGAGAGATTCGTCTGTGATCCGACTTTTGCCAATTAAATAGACCGTCTCCAAACTTCTTGAATACCGGAGGTGGGCGATGCCTTCGTCAGTGATGTATTTGGAATTGCTGATCGAAAGACTTTTTAGCCGAGATAGTTTTCCAACGAATTCAAGGTGCTTGTTCGAGGCATGCCGCTTATCAATGGTTAGTTTTTCTAGTTTGGGAAACGCCTTGCAAAGATCTCGAATTGGTTCGTCTTTGGAAAAACGAGACGAAAAAACAGAGAAAAGCGACTCCATTCCGCCGGAGAAAAAATCCGGCAATGAAAAACCTTCTTTTTCCAAATTTACGTTCACGACCGTGTGGAAAAAGTCATGGCCAAGAATTTCCAATAACTTTTCCGAAACGTGTGACTCCGCCAAGGCATTGAAATTTCCATTGGCATCAACTTGAAAATCGTACCGTACACTTCCGCCTGCATTGACTACGAACTCAACTCCCTTTTTCTGGCGCTCAGCTCGCCGGAGTTGGTAGGCGAAGCAAACACAAATCACCGTCATGAGGATCAGCAAGAAACGTAGATTGAATCTGCAATATCTTCCAAGATTGGACCATTTGGATTTTTTCTTTACAACATTGTCTGGCAGGTCAGGCATAACGTTCTCCAGATTGGACGATTCTTTTCTACCAAACGGAAAAGGCTCTGTGTTGTTCGATTTTGTAGCAGCTGGATGTCGTTTGAAAGAAGCGTGTCTTTGCCAGCATCAATAGATTCTCGTTTTTCAAGTCGGATTCAATACAATTTTGTTGTTCAGCCCAAACTTCGTAAAACTTCCCAATGTCCCAGTGAGTATCAAAGTAAGAATGACTGGCCAGCATCAAGCATGAAATTGTGAGTCGATTGCCAAATTGACGATGATTCTTGGCTTTTTCGTTAGTTAATGGCCATTGCATCTGGTACTCGATGATAGACAATCAAGTGCTTCGGCGACTTTTTCCAGCTAGATTGAGCGTCGCATCGTTTCACAAAGTTCGTGAAATGAAACCAGACTAAGAATATTTCTTGAACCTACACATTCCAGTTTTGGAGACCAAAGTGAAGTCCTTTTGTAAAACCCTAATGTTGGGGCTGGTTGTCGGCGTAATGTCCATGCTCCCGGTCGGCCAAGCGTATTGTCAAAGCGCTCCCGAGCCTGCGGTCGTTATTTCGATTGCTAAATTTAATGAGCAAATGGATGACATCAACTACTTGTTGACCGCATCCGGATTCGAGCAAATGAAATTCATGGCCGGAGCCATGATTAAGGGCTACACCAAAGGCTTGGACGCGGACAAAGACGCCGGTGTCTTGTTGTACTTCAACGAAGAATCTGAAACTCCTGACTTTCTTGGTTTCGTGCCCGTCACTGATATCGACGAAATGCTAGACGTTGTCGCTGGAATGGCTGAAGTCGAGGAAGGTGACGAGACCATTACGGTAACAACCGATGACGGAACTGAGTTGACCGTTCGCGAGCAAGATGGTTTTGCTTTCTTCTCAAACAAAGCGGATATGGTCAAAGATTTGCCGAGTTCCCCAGCAAAATTGTTGGGTGATCAATCTACGAAGTACAATCTTTCGGCTCGAGTATTTGCTCAGCGGATTCCAGAAAAGCTTCGCACTCAAGCTCTCGATATGATTCGTGAAAGCTCGGAGATGACGCTTGAGAATCTGGATGAAGATGATCTTCAGGCAGAATTGCAACGCAAGAATCTTGCCATGCAAATGAAGCAAATGGAAATGATCTTCAACGAGACCGATAGCTTCACAATGGGCATGTCGGCTGATAAAGAAGCCAAAAAATTGATGATGGACGTTGAGTTCAAAGGGCTTCCTAACTCTGAACTCGCTGCCAAACTTGCAGCAGCCAAGCCGAAAAAGCCATCTCGATTCACTGGTTTTCTAATGGACGGCGCGACTTTCACTATGAATCAAGCCGCCAGCATGAGTCCTGCAGATGCCAAAGAGTACTCGGGTATGCTTGATGATCTGGTTGAAACCGTTGTCACCGAAATCGATGCAGATGGCGACATGTCTGAAGAAGAACTCTCCGTCGTCAAAAAGTCTCTGGGCAATCTTGCCGATGTCGTCAAAGGAACTTTGGAAGAAGGAATCTTTGATGCAGGTGCGGTGGTTATGCTCGAAGAAGGCCAGATCAATATGGCGGCTGCCGCTCAAGTCTCTGACCCGAAAAAGATCGAAGACACCGTTAAAGATCTTGTCGCCATGGCAGAAGGAAAAATGGGCGAAGACATCCAGGTCAACCTGAACTCAGGTAGCCACAAAGATATCACGCTGCATTCAGTCATCATCCAAGTTCCGGATGAAGAAGAAGAAATGCGAGATGCTTTGGGTGACCAAGTCACAGTGATTGTTGGAATTGGCAACAAAGCCGTCTATCTTGCTGCTGGTAGCGAACCCGTCGCAACGCTTAAGAAAGCGGTTGATGGTACCTCAGAAGTATCTGATGTAATGCAATTTAATTTGTACATCACGCCGATCTTGGAATTTGCAGCTCAGATGGAAGGTGATCCTTCTGTTGAAGCCATGGCGGAAGCCCTCGCTTCCTCAGGTGGTGATCGAATTCGCGGGACCTACAACCTGATTGAGAACGGTGGCGTGATGCATTTCGAAATGCAAGACGGCATCCTTGGTCTTATCAAGGTTGGCTTTGACGCATTCAGTCAAGGCGGCGGTTTCCCAGGTGCTAACGACGATTTTTAATCGAACGTTTGAATTAGTGTTAGAGTGAAAGTTTAGCTCAGCCGATTCTGATCGAGCCAGTCAGCGACAACTTCAATCAAAAATAAAGGCCGAGTCCAATTGGACTCGGCCTTTTTGAGTTATCTACACGTAGTTGACTCGCGGTCAACTAACGGATGCTTGTTCAGTTTCCGTAGTACGGTTGGTTCAAGCCGTTGTTGTATCCACCATAGTTGTTGTACTGCTGGTTGTTGAACTCATTCGGATAGAATGCTCGTTCAAATGCCGCGTCAACTCGTTTGGTGTTTTCACGTAACTTCCGCGTGATGTCGGCAATGATTTTTCCATCACCAAGTCCTTGACCATTGCAACTGCAACCC
>CAYMFZ010000074.1:5488-14731 GCA_964389585.1 uncultured Pirellulaceae bacterium
CTCAAATGTGATACCACGTGAGCGACAGTAGCTTTGGTTGTAGTTTTGTTGACAAGTTGCACATCCACCGGCTTGGTTACCACAAGTTTGGCATCCGTATCCAGCAAGCTGATTTTCTGGTGCTGCCGGAGGACGTGGAGCAAGCAATGCTCGTCGGTAGGCGACTTCGCTGGCGTAGTGGTTAAGCCAGCCAATGGTTTCTGTTGAAACCATAGCGAAGTCGATAGGTGCACTTCCGCCTTCGATCTGTCCAAGATCATTCATCGCTCCAGACGAACCAACGTTGATCGCAATCAAGCCAACGCCATCAACACCAGCGGCGACCAATCCGTAACTTCCATCGGGCACTTGAAGAAACTCAAACGCTCCGTAATTGTCAGTTGTCGTTGTGGCGACCACGTTATCACCTTGCAGCAACATGACTTTGGTCGTGCGAACGTCGACAGGACGACCGCTGAGCGAATTAACCTGATGAACACGTCCAATCAATCGGCCGTCTGCAGTTTTGGAGACGGTGTGGCTTGAGATCGAAGTCGCGGGAATTGACTTGGGCATGTTGCGGACCAAACCCATGAATCCGTAAAGCTTCGCAGGATCGTCGCGGCCTTCTCCGACCAAGTATCGACCAAAAACGCGATAGTTAATTCTTGAAGCGTAGTACTGGATCCAATCCGTGTTGATTGTTGTGGCGTTTTGAAACGCTGTAACACGAATGCTGTTTTGGCCTGCTTGAACGTTGGGGTTGTTGGCAAGCACGTTCATTCCAAAGGCGAAAAATCCTTTGTCGCCCCAACCAATCAACGAGTAAGCACCTTGTCGAACGTTGTTGAACTCGAATTGGCCATTTGAATTTAGCGTTGTTTGCTTTACCAATCGGCCCATGTTCATCAAGAACACGTTCATGTTAGTAACGTCAGCACCAGCGCCCGCAACGACTTTGCCGTCAAATCGGCCATTGGCGTCAACCATGATCCAGTTTCCACGAAGTCTTTTTCCAACGCGGTCGCCGCCATCTCCAACGCCTGTGGCTTCTTCCCAGCCTGCATACTTTGAGTTAAGCACGATGGCCTGGCCTTGAGTCGAATCTTCATCATCGTCGGCTTCAGAAAATTTGCTGCCGTCCGTTTCGTCTTCTGATGGACTGATCAAAGTGGTTTGACCAGATTGGGTCGACGCGCCAATCGCGCCTGGCTCTGAAGAGTCTTGAGCGTTTGAAATGCCAGTCAAAAGTGAAAGGCAGATCATTGATGCCATCAACGATTTAAACAGGTTGTTGTTGTTCATGATTAGTTCTTTTCTGTTTTGCCGAATTCCATTCTGGGTAGTGTTTCATCCGTTCAACGTTGCCAGGTGGGTCAGATCTTTATTGCCACCGGATTAGTCCACTCGGCTCAGGTCATTGCTGTAACAACCGATTCACCTGTCGAAAGGCTACGTCCAATATCGGCATCGACCAAAGAGCGCGACAAAGCAAACCAGAAATGACTGTTCATCTGGTTTGAACAAAAACGGCTGACGTTTGCACCAAACCGGATTGAATTTTCGGTTTCACCTATTGTTGGCGTCGTGGCGAATTTGTCGTTTCACGTCCACAAGACCGTTAGTGCAGCCAATGCGTAGAAAATCGGTTTTTCATGCAAGGCAATTAAGAACCATACCGCCAACCGATTAATCGTTGCGGTTTAACATTAGAAGCGCCAACGCAAAGCTGGAGACTAACCGCGGATGTACAAAGATTTTTGAGGAGGGTTCGGATTCATCAATGGCGACCGTCGCTACAAGACAACACGTTTCCATTCGAGTTTTGCATGCTTGAAGTTGATCAGCAATCCAACCTGCTTCTTTGCAATTTTAAGATAGTTCAGCATTTGCCCTATTTCATGATCGGTGATTCGCCCAATTGTTTTCGCATCAACCACGATGGTGTCAAAGCAAATTAAATCGGGAATGAAACTGCCGACCTTCGTCATCTTGTATGCGACGGGAAATTCAGCCTGTTGAATTACGGGAATGTTTTGCAAGCCAAACTCAACCACCAATGCGTTCTCGTAGATCTTTTCATGGAAGCCATGTCCTAAAGTGTTGGCAACTTCAAATGAACAGCCAATGATTTCTCGAGTTTCCTTACTAAAGAGTAGGTTCGATTCGTTCATTTGGTTCTCCTGATTCGAAGCTTGGTTGGTCATTTTGAGAAAACAAGGGATAGTGATTAACCACAGATGGACACAGATAAACACGGATTTTTTTTTGAGGAGGATCCGTGTTCATGAGTGTTTATCCGTGGTTGAAAACGAACAAGCCCTTCCATTCTGCTTTCGATTGAACTTTGCAATCAATTGATCAAAGAATCGAGCTGCTCGCGGAGTTGGTCAACTTCCTCACGTAACTGTGCGACTTCTTTTACCAATTCATCAACCCTTGAGTCATCTGGCTGCTTAATAGCTTCGGGTTGAACGATCGACGTAGGGATTCGCTCAGCGACCGATGGAGTATCGAGTTCACGTTCAGATCGAGGCGTCGGGATGTAGTTCCCATGCTCGTTTTGTAATCGCTTCAGCTCGTCTGCTTGATACAGATTATGCGTGACTACTTGGCCTCGCCCGGGAGGGGTTAATTCAACCATCAAACCCTTATCGAGTAGTCCTGCCACAATTGGCTTTAACTCGCGCACGTCAGCGATCTTGTCCATTCTCGAGGCACGACCTCGAAGATCTCCCAAAGTCTGCTCGCCACGGAGTAAAAGCTCCGCGATCACCGCCAGCTCGACTTTTTCTACGCCCAACCATTCATATAGCTGGTGTTTGAATTTTGGAACTCGCCCGCCCGAGTGAACTTCAATCACGGCTCCCATTTTTCGAAGCTCATAAAGCGTCTCTTCGACTTGGTCTTCACGAAGGTCCAACTGCGGGCTGCGGTTGCTTTTTTGATTCGACGCCGTTTTGATCCCGTTAATAGTCATCGGGTAAACATCTGGAGTCGTTTTTGATTTCTCCACCAAAACCCCGGCCACACGACGCTGGAAACGAGTCAACGCAGTCCATGATTTTTTTTCTGGCAAAGAACCATCGGAAGAGGCTTCCGTTGCGGTTTCCGATTTTGGTTCGATTGATTCTTCGTTGGAATTCAGCGAATTGGGATTCAATGAATTGGGATTGGTCTCGTCAGATGTGTTCATGGAATCAAGTTTAGATAATACTGATGCCATGTACAGCCGGACTCAGCTTCTTGAAATCATCAGTGGAAAACGGAACGGATTCCTGCCGACTTTGGTTCGGATGGGATGTAGTTGCGTAACGCCAATTTACCGAGTTGCGATCGGTTTGCGAAATCGCAAGTTCGATCGTGCCATCCTTCGCGGTGACAACGCGATCGTTCAACGTGCGGGCATACCGGTGATTTCGATTGGAAATTTGACAACCGGGGGCACGGGTAAAACGCCACATGTCATTTGGGTTTCAAAATATTTGCGTCAAAGAAATCTACGCGTCGCACTTGTGAGCCGCGGCTACGGTTCGGAAACTGGTCGCAACGACGAGGCGCTGGAGTTGGAATCTCGGTTGCCTGATGTCCCTCATTTGCAAGATCCTGATCGAGTTCGCATGGCTCAAATCGCAGAAGAAGAGCTTGAGTCAGAAGTTCTCGTTCTCGATGACGCGTATCAGCACCGACGACTTCATCGCGATTTGGACGTTGTGCTGATCGACGCAACTTTGCCATTCGGCTACGGTCGACTATTGCCACGCGGTCTCTTGCGCGAGCCGGTGTCGAGTTTGAATCGGGCCGACGTAGTCGTGGTGACTCGATCGGACTTGGTCGATGCATCTGCCCTTGAGTCGATTGAGAAACGTATTCGCCGGTTCGCCGAGAATTGCTTTATTGCAAAAACAAAGACGACTGTTGCAGGTTGGCTTCAAGCCGATGAAAAACAGTTTCCGGTCGCTCATCTTGCAAACCAAGCAGTATTTTCGTTCAGCGCGATCGGCAACCCAAGTGGCTTTCGCCAAACGATCTCTGCATTGGAACTCCATTTGGTTGGAGAGGAGTTGTTTGCCGATCATCACGAGTTCACACGTGAGGAGCTAGTCCAAATAGGTGAATCAGCAAAGAAGAATGGGGCTCAAGCAATAATTTGTACCCACAAGGACTTGGTCAAAGTCGGAACAAATCAACTGGCAGGAATTCCAGTTTTTGCATTGTTGATCAATGTCGAGTTTGTGTCGGGCGAACAAGAGTTTGGAAACAAGCTCGATGAGTTAGTAGATATTCAAAATTGAATTGCCGAATAACCAGTCTGGTACTGCAATCAAACTTCGTGAAAAGTTCTGTCCACGAGTATGTGTGATTGGGGAGACTGGCGACTTGGTCTGAGACTGTCTGATTCCATTTTCAGTGCGGTTTGGTTTTCGCACCGCAGACTTGAAGTCTCTTGGCCTTTCAATTTTTATCAAGGCTTGTCGCGTGCAAATTCGTAGACAACTAACGAATCTGAATTCTCCCGCTTCAATCGTTTCTCTACCAATTTCTCGATTAAAGCGATCCAAGATTCTCACGTAAAAACGAATCTTATTCCGGCAGCGATCCGGCTACCGTAGAGATGACTTTTTCTGCGGGACCAAGTTTCTAAAGCGACGAAATTTTTGCGACTTGCGGCTGGTTTCTTGAGTGGGAATTGTCAAAGAATCTCTCGGCGAACTTTGAACCGAGTTTTTCAGATTGACTCGGTCGGCAACAGGCTCATTCAATTCGATGAACTGATCAAGAAAGCTTGGCCAATAGCTTTCCAGCAACCGCCGACAACTGTCAAAGGTTTTGGGATTCGAAAGTAGCGGACCGGAACTTGCCAACAGTTGAGTGATAGCCTTGGCATCGTTTTCATCAAACCAACGATCAAACACTTCGACGTTGTCGATGCTGACATTACCCGGTCCCATTAGATCGAACCCAATTCGTATGTTATCCAGTCCATCAACAGGTAAGTCATCAAAGTGGACTGCAAACCGCTTCCATCGGACTTCGATTTGGTTTGTTTTTGGATCAGGTGACAAACTGCCCACCGATCCAAATCGGTAGTAACTTGTTCCATTGGATTGGCCTTCCAATGCCAACCTTAAAGGTGGTTGGATCGTCGAGTCATTTGTCTTAAGCCAAACCGAGATCGAAAGTCGTCCCGTTTCAGTTGGCTCAAAGAAATTGCTTCGCACCCAAACCGGGTTCTTGGAATCATTGTTCATTAACAGAGAGGCCCGCCCAATCTCTTGCACGGCAGAGCCTTCGATCGACTGGAGATTGGTAGAATTCACATTGTCGGCGACTTCTAAGCGAATACTGCTGGTTGATTGTTGACCAATATCCCATCCGCCTAAAGTTGGTTGGCCATTGAATTCGAAGTTGGGATTCTCCAAGGCACTCAATTGGATCGGATTGCCAGACTTCGTAAGTTTAGACTGCAATTCGTATACATGTCGTCGCAGCTCTTTTTCCGCACCTTCAGGGAGCGTGAAATCAAATCCGATCACACTAACATTGTCGCTTGTTTTGGCGCCGACCAATCCATACGAAGGAACTTCAACAGTCGCTGTGGTGTAACCTTCATGGTTCTCCGTTTTCGATTCGTCAACGTTCAACGAAAATTGTTGTTTCGAAAGCGATTCTAGTTTTGGCGTTTTCGATGTCGATTCGAGTTCAATTTTGACAGTCGTTGGCCAAGGCGAAATGTTGACGGCGTAAAAATACGTTTGTCCTTCGACTTGAAGCTGTCTAACGGCAACCGAATTGGAGGCAGCGGAATTCGACTCTGTCGGTTGACTTATGGCTTGGTCCGTCGAGTTCGAATTGCCTTCAAGCGCGGCAACGTCTTCGAACGGAAGATCGGGAAGGCGATTGAATACGCTCATGATTTCCATCGTTGAAGATTCTTGGCCCATCGACATCATCCAGCCGCCATCAATCAAAAGGCGTGAGTCGCGATGCTTGATGCTTTCCACAAACCGCTTTCGATTTTGCATTCCAGCCGGCGTCATTTGTTGCAATCGCATCAAAGCCGAATTCTGTTCTCCAAAAGGGCTTTGGGCTTGAAGCTGCGCGAAATGTGCCCAAGAAACTCGGTGAGCAAACAGATCACCAGCAAACTGCAATTGTGTGAAATAATGTCGAGCCTGTTTCGAATTTTCTACTCCCATGTCGATGCGCTGAGATGAAAGCGGTTGATCGGGAGCAATTCGATGCGGATTAAGCAATACGATGTTGCTATCCGATCGCACGAATTCAGGATCGAATCCAAGGTGAAGCATCACTTGTTCAAAGTCGATGGACGAATGCAAACTCGGGCTGAGTGCCGAGGCGGTTTCTTCGTTGCGGTAAAGATCAATGGGAGCAAGAAACAACTTTCCTTTCGGCAGAGCTTGCTTTAACTCTGCCGCCAAATCTTGGTACCACTTCGACATCTCCGAAGCTCGCCATTGGATCCATTCTTTGCGGTGTGAACCGAGTAAGATATTTTGAATCTCCGGCCAACGGGTAGGTGCCGTTTCGAGATCGGTTTGAAGTTGCACGAATCGTTGCACCGTCGCTGGGTCGTAACCCCACTGGCGGCCAGGTAACAAGGTGCAAGTGTCGGGGCGGCAAATGATTGCAATGCCTTCGAACGCTTTGTTCGATTGATAACGCCTTGCCAATTCTCCAACAATCTGCCTGATGCCGTGCTGGACGGTTCGGTCAAGCGGATTGTAAACAGGCAAGTGTTTGTTGATCTTTTTCGAACTGACGTTTCCATTGAGATCCATCATCTCTAAACGTGAACTGGAAGAATTGGAGTCTCCAAGATGACGAATGTTCTCGATGTTCGTCAGCGGTCCCGACATCGCCAAGGAAGGGACAAGCACAAGCCCTTCTCGCTCAAACATTCGGAACAACATCTCCAAGATGTCTTTGCGGATTGGATCTTGCCCTGTGCTGAAAAAAGTTCCATTATCGTACTTTGGTGAAGATGCCATCAACTGGCTCGGGTAGATCGCACTTCCGTCACCGGCCACAGTGACATACGCACCCTGATAGCCGTTCGCTTTTAAGTATTCGATGAAGCGCGATCCGCCTTCGTGGAACATTCTCCAATCATCAAGCGGCGTTTCCGTTTGTGGATCGAGGGCGACATGGGCACCGAAACTTTCGGAGAACAACGGAGCTTCGAAAAAAGCCATCAGCTTTCGCGTTGGCAATTTTGATTTGAGTCGTTCGCTATGAACCTTACTCGGTTCCATTTGATCTGGGCCGGCAAACACATTGACTTTACCAATGATCGCGTTGGCCGAGGCATTACGATTGGCGACGAGCAAGTAAGGCGTTTTAGTGCTTGGCCAGATCGTTACGCGATGGTGACGAATTTGATTTGCCTTGAAACCTTCGTTCACAAGAGACCGCGTGACGTAAACGCCCGAATCGAAACCATGCGTAGGAATTTGCCCCGAAGCATCTGGTTGCAAGACGCTGATGCCCAGCGCAAACTCGGTGTCAGCGACATATTCGAGTTCGACGATGTGCGGTTTGTTTAATTCGCCAATGTCAAATGGAATCGCTTGCCAGCCACCCGGGGCAAGTTGCATCATTGTTTGTCGGCCAACCGTTACCGCCGATCGAAGTTCGTTACCAATTGCGTCTTGATTCGAAAGTCCAGTCATTCGAGAAAATTGTGACCAACCTGGCAGCAAACTTTGATCGAGATCAACCGCGTCGGAAGTCGAGATCTGCTGCCACCGTTTTCGGTTTTCGTTCCCAGTTTCCGAGTTTTGTGATTCGCGGTTCAAGACGAGTAGCTGAACTCGGCGTTGTATTTGATCCTTTTTAGGTCCAAAAGAAGCTTGGTAACGATTGGGCGACAGTTCGAGCTCAATGTTGTAAACAGCCTCGTCACCGGGCATGGTTAATTCGACTTGTTGTGGTTCAGCAGAACCGGTTTTGTCCAAGCCGAAATTCAAGGTCTTGATAGCGAGAGGGCGACTCGCAGTGCGACCACTCGGATACGAAGCAACTAATTTGATTCTGCACGCTGTCATACGGTCAGCGAAAGTCGTCAAGTTTGGGCGAACCGAAAATTTAAACGTTTCACCAGGTTCGAAAACCAAGTGTTTACGTTCAAACTCGACTCTCAAGTCATCGCCAGGAACTCGAACGATTGATAAGCGGTTGCCCAAGAGATCAATCTCACCACCTGATACTCCAGCAGTTAGATCGGATAATAAAAACGTCTGTTCAAATTTTGATTCGGTTTGTTCGCGCGAATATAGTTGGATTTGAACTTCAGTTTTGGAATCGCCATCGATTGTGATGTCAGCCCCGCCGTAATCCGTCGCCGACCAATGGTCAATGATCACTTCTTGGTTCGACTCGATCGCGGAAGCAGCGGCATCGGCGCTTAAGCCCAAAGGAGAAACGTTTGAAAGCGTTCCATTGTTGACCAGTATCTTTCCCGCCCAAGTCTTCGCCGTTCCGCCGCCCCACGAAAATCGAAATCGTAATTGCTGTTTGTCTTGTAACTGTGGAAGTGATTCACTGTCGCGGGGAGACGTCAGCGAAGACTGTTGAAGCGGGTACAGCTGTTGAGCGCTGACGCGAAGACTACCAACTGAGGTTAGCGCAGCGACGAACACCAAAGCGATTAAGAATCTAATCGCTCGTGATGTGGCGAAAAAAATCGGACATCCATGTCCGGACATACGTCGGCCCCAAAAATTTGAAAGCACAGAGGGCTTGCCCACTTAATGGGCGGCGAACTCTACCAAGCAGCAAGTTGGCAAACTAGGTCAACAGGCGAACTGCCAGCATTGGAGTGCTGGCATACGTGTTTATCGCGAACGAAAAGCGGCAAAAGTCGTCATGACTTTCTTTTGCTTAGGCAAAGTTTTTTCAAGCGATGGCGTTTTGGACCGAAACCGAGATGAAACCGAGATGAAACCGAATCGAGATCAGACACCAAGATCTTTGACGTGCAATAGCGAGTGGAACTTGACGCCGACGTTGTCGAAGATCGCTGCTGAATTTTCGCCACGATCTACGATCGCGATAATTCGATCGACTTTCAAGCCAAACTCGCGCGCGTGTTCGATGGCTCGCAGGGAACTTCCGCCGGTCGTCACAACGTCTTCCATCATGATTGCGGTCTGGCCTGACTCGACGGGGCCTTCGACTTGTTGGCCTGTGCCGTGAGCTTTGGCTTCTTTGCGAACGATGAAACCCTTCAGCGGATTGTTC
>CAYMFZ010000075.1:0-1997 GCA_964389585.1 uncultured Pirellulaceae bacterium
GATAACGCCAGAATCGAAGATGGCAATTTGATAATCGAAGCCAGAAAAAATGACGACGGCAGGAAATGGACTTCGGCAAGATTAACAACGCGGGGCAAAATCAGTTTTCTTTACGGCAAGATTGAAATGCGAGCCAAAGTTCCTCGTGAAAAAGGCTGTTGGGCTGCGGGCTGGACGCTTGGAGATGAATACGTGGACGAAATGAGCTGGCCTTACTGCGGCGAGATCGACATCTTGGAATCGGTTGGTTTTGAAACGAACAATGAAACGGGTGACGGAATCGCGCACGCGACGTGTCACACTCCTGCCTATTATTTCAAAATCAACAATCAAATTTCCGCCCAAAAAAACGTCGCGAAGATGGCTGATGAATTTCACACTTATGCAATCGAGTGGACACCAACAGAAGTCCGAGCCTATGTCGACGGCGAGCAGTATTACGTCTACGACAAGAACGCCAACGAAAAAGAATGGCCATTCGACAAACCGCAGAACATCATCATGAATCTCGCGATGGGCGGTGGCTGGGGCGGAGCCAAAGGGATGGACGAGACAGTGACCTCACAAAAGTACGTGATCGACTACGTTCGCGTATATGAGAAACGCTAAAGTTGAGACTGGAGTCTCAGGGAGAGTCGCCGAGCTTTTTATGGCGTTGTTCAGTGATACAACTGAGATTTGTTTCGAACTGAGATTTGTTTCGAACTGAGATTTGCGGTATCCAACACAAGCGCGCCTATGAATTCTCGCGGTTGGAATCGACTTCGTTTGCGGGACTTAAGTCTCGCTCTTGAACAACGAGAGCTCGTCGGTTCTTCAGATCTTCTATTTCGCCTCGCCATTTCAGCAGATAGATGACGACCATCACACTCAGATAGGTGAGTGTGTAGAGCCCAATCATTGCGATAAAAGGCCGTTCATTGACCATTGAGATCAGCGCAAGAACGACGCAAATGTAGCCGACGGCGAGCATGAAACCGCGGATTGTAAGTCTGAATCGCATGTTGGGTTGAACCAAATCTAATTGTTTCGGTTTCGCAATTTTTAAAGAACACCTGTCTCTTCGAGAATGGTTTTGATGGCTTTTCGATCCTCGATACTGAGGTGGTCGAATTCTTTTGAGTCGTCTTCGCCGTTTAGAACTTGCCCCATTCTTTTTTTTACTCGCGACAAAACACCAGAAGGTAACTGTTGAAAACTCTCGGTGTAAATCAAAAAGCTGCATGGGTACTTGAACATTCGAGTCTTCAAGTCGAACTGACGCAGAGAACGACCTGACGAATCGAATGGCCCTAGTGCTTCGAATTCGCTGGTGAACTCACTGGTTCCTTCGATTGGAGTTTTGATTTTCCACTCGTCACAAAACAACAACGCTTTCACCAATTTATTCGCTGCAGAATCGTAGCGGCGTTTCATTGACTCAGATTCGTATCCAGGCTCGCGTTCGAAAACTTTGTTCATCACTTTGGTATCGTAAACGGCCTGTTGGCCAGAATAACTCGCTTCCGTGATGGCGTTGTGCATGAAAGCCTGATGTTGCAAAACCATCTGAGCAACAAGATCGCTATGCGGACTCAAATAGGGCGAAGTATCAACAAAGGCGTCCAACGTTTTTGCGTTCGCACCTTTTTCCATTTCAAACTCGGACAGGTCGCGAGCGGTTCGACGTAGCATGCTTTGTTTCGTTTTTGGCAACCACGAATTTCCTCGATGTCGAAGCGGTCCATGGGTCCCAGTTACAAACCACCCACCAAACCGCTCTTTAAAATCTGTCTCGTGCGAAATTAGACTCGTCCCCATTGAATAATCAGGCAGCCCAGTCTCCGTGGGAAAAACGCTGCGCACAATGTGACCGGGACGCCCACGCGTGTGCATCGCGCCATGGCATTGCAAACAACGGGCTTTCTCTCGACGAATGGTCGGCGCGTCCGACTTTTTCTGCGAGATGGAATAGAACGTTGCACCCAGTCTTGGATCGGCGGCTGAAATCTCGATTA
>CAYMFZ010000075.1:2010-9269 GCA_964389585.1 uncultured Pirellulaceae bacterium
CACCCAACCGACATAGATGTTGTCGTTGAAGTAAATCGCTCGCGGCGTTTGAGGCGTGATCTTCGAGACTTGAAGGCTGGTTTTCGAAAAGACCAGTGATTGTGACGAGATTGGGATCTTGAGCGTCTTTAAAATTGACTCAAGGTAGCCATGCTCCTTGGTCCACTTCAACGCATCGGGATTTGCGGCGAGCAAGTCAGCGAGTTGCTGGACTTTATCCGTTGGCGTCGACTCGGAATAGAGGATCGGTTTTTGTTCAAACTTATCCTGTGAGAATGCAGCCGAAGAGAGACTAGCAACTGCTACCGCCGTGAGCAAAAAGAGAAGGCTCAATCTTGACATGTCTGTTTTGGACATTGTTAAACGGACTCAAACGAAAAATTGAAACTTACCCAATAACTGATTGTAGCCCAAACTGATTGGCAAACGCGGGAGGGGAGCAATTGATGTTTTTATCACAGAGATCGCGGAGAAAGATTCACTTCGAAATTGCTTTCGATAGCGTAATTTAGACACAAAAAAACGCGACCCAAAAATCAGGCCGCGTTTTTCAATTCAAGTGATCAATTACTCGTCGCCAGCTTTCAGCCATGGCGTGAGTGTTGGTGTGTACTCGCAAATCTCAGCAGCAGAGAAATACAAATTGATTTCACGCTCTGAAGATTCTGGGCTATCCGAAGCATGAACAAGATTCATTTGGCGGCTGCTACTGTAGTCACCGCGAATGGTACCGGCGGCGGCTTTGAGGCCATTCGTTGCACCTAGCATGTCGCGGACGACACGAATGACTTCGAGGCCTTCGACAACCAACGCCACGACGGGGGCGCCCGTGATGAACTCTTCCAAACCAGGATAAAACGGCTTCTCAACGTGCTCGGCGTAGTGTTGCTTCGACAGTTCAGGCGTGACTTGGATCAATTTCATCGCAATGATGTTGATCGCTTTGTCTTCAAAACGAGAAATAATGCTGCCCACCAAGCGACGTTGAACGCAGTCTGGTTTGAGTAGAACAAGTGATCTTTCCATCGAGGTTTGTGAACCTTTTTAATCTGGGTTGTGTGAGGCAAAATTGGTCAAAGATGGGGATTCTAGCAGAGTTTTCCCCCTTTCGAAAACCTCTGATATCTGGGAAACTTTGAGGTCCGGTTAATAACCATGAATCGCTTTTAAAGCTTCTATCGTCAGAGTTGCAATTTGGTCAGTTGCCAAGTTGTCTCAACAGAGTTTGCAATCCAACGAGCCACGAATGATTAGTGCTACCGATCAGTTTCCCCCCACCAAGAAACCTTCTGAGCCCGTTTCGGGCGTCACCGTCCGACTTGCAGGCGACTCAGGTGATGGGATGCAGCTGTTGGGAACTCAGTTGACCAATACGTCGGCCCTTTCGGGTAACGACGTCGCTACGTTTCCAGATTTCCCGGCTGAGATTCGAGCTCCACGCGGAACACGAGCAGGCGTCAGCGGTTTCCAAGTTCAGTTTTCTGCCGAAGAGATTTTCACACCTGGTGATGGATTGGATGCTTTGGTCTGCATGAATCCGGCAGCACTCATCACCAACCTTAGTGACTTGAAGAAAACCGGAATCCTGATCGTCAACTCGGATAGCTTCGAAGCCAAAGATCTGAAACTGGCAAAGCTTGAAACCAATCCGTTAGAAGATGGAACGATTGAACACTACCGAACGATCAAAGTCCCAATGACTTCGATGACGCGGGGCGCTGTTGAGCCAACGGGACTGTCAGTAAAGTTGGCGGATCGCTGTAAGAACTTTTTCGCGATGGGGTTGGTTTTCTGGCTGTACGGTCGCGATGTCGAGCCGACGTTGCGGTTTATCGAAAACAAGTTTGCTTCCAAGCCGGACATTGCCGAGGCGAATCGTTTAGCGCTTAAGGCAGGTTGGCACTTTGGCGAGACGACTGAAGATTTTGCGTCGACCTATCAAGTACCAGCGGCGAAACTTGAGCCGGGAACTTACAAGAACGTGATGGGCAATCAGGCGCTGGCTTGGGGCTTGATTGCGGCGTCGAAGCTCAGCGGCAAAGAATTGTTTCTTGGGTCGTATCCAATTACGCCAGCCAGCGACATTCTTCACGAGCTTTCAAAACACAAAAACTTTGGCGTGCGAACGTTCCAAGCCGAAGATGAAATTGCGGCGGTTTGTTCAGCGGTTGGCGCGGCTTTTGGCGGCAGCATGGCAGTCACAACGAGCAGCGGCCCCGGCATTGCTCTCAAAGGCGAAGGCATGGGACTGGGGCTAATTCTTGAGCTACCCATGATCGTGATCGACGTTCAGCGAGGCGGACCAAGTACAGGCCTTCCCACAAAAACCGAACAATCAGATTTGATGATGATCATGTATGGTCGCAATGGTGAATCACCGTTGCCAGTTATTGCGGCCCAAAGTCCGAGTGACTGTTTCAATGTTGCAATTGAAGCCTGGCATGTGGCGACGCGATACATGACTCCGGTTGTGATTCTTTCCGATGGTTACATCGCCAATGGTGCCGAGCCTTGGAAGATCCCTGACGTTGGCTCGTTGCCTGAAATCAAGGTCACGCATCCGACTGCAGTTAACAGCGATGACGGGTATTTGCCTTACAAGCGTGATGAGAATCTGGCGCGGCCTTGGGCATTGCCCGGCACACCTGACTTGATGCATCGCGTGGGTGGGCTGGAGAAACAAGATGGTACGGGAAATGTCAGCTACGATCCCGACAATCATCAGCACATGGTTGAGACGCGGGCGAAGAAGGTTGAGTTGGTTGCCGACTTTATTGACGAGCTTGAATTAGAAGGCTCGAGCAAAGGGACTTTGGTTATCAGTTGGGGCGGGACCTATGGTGCCTGTCACACAGCAGTTGAAACCTGCATTGCTGACGGCATGGATGTTGGACATGTTCATCTTCGCTGGATCAATCCTTTCCCAAGGAACCTTGGCGAGATTATTAAGAAGTTTGATCGAGTTGTCGTGCCAGAATTGAATACTGGACAGCTTTGTACGCTTCTTAAGCAACGTTTTCTCATTGATGCAAAGGGTATTAATAAGATTAAAGGCAAGCCGTTTCATATCGATGAGATTGTGGATGGGATTAAGGCGAATGCGGGTTGATTGATTTGAGAATTTGAGAATTTGAGAATTTGAGAATTTGAAACTTGAAACTTGAAACTTGAAACTTGAAACTTGAAACTTGAAATTTTGATTTTGAGAATTTGAAATCTCGAATCCAAAATTTCAAATCTCAAATAACCAACCTCAATCGACATTTTAGCTTTGCACACGGTTCTTCACTAAGACAACACTTACTAACATAATTTGACGACTAAATGAGCACTGAACTTCCCGTCCTCAAGCCGGCTGACTTCGCTTCTGACCAAGACGTACGCTGGTGCCCTGGCTGCGGCGACTATTCGATTCTTGCCCAAATGAAAAAAGTGCTTCCGCAACTTGGATCAACGCAGGAAAACACCGTTTTCATTTCGGGCATCGGTTGCTCCAGCCGATTCCCGTATTACATGAACACTTACGGGATGCACAGCATCCATGGTCGTGCGCCGGCTTTTGCAACAGGGCTGAAGTCAACACGCCCTGAGCTCGACATCTGGGTCATCACGGGTGACGGTGATGCGTTGAGCATTGGCGGCAATCACTTTATGCACATCGTTCGACGCAACGTTGATGTGAACATCATTCTGTTCAACAATGCAATTTACGGACTGACAAAGGGACAATATTCGCCCACATCCAAGGTGGGCTCGGTTACCAAGAGTACGCCGCGCGGCTCAATTGATCACCCACTCAATCCGCTTTCGATTGCAATCGCTGCCGAGGCAAGCTTTGTTGCCAGATCAATCGACACGAACATCAAGCACCTTGTGGCGATGCTTAAGCGGGCTGCTGGCCATAAAGGAACATCATTCATTGAGGTCTACCAAAACTGCAACGTCTTTAACGATGGCACTTGGGATTACGCAAAAGACAAAAAGACCAAAGCTGACACAACGGTAGAATTGGAACACGGCAAGCCATTGATTTTCTCCAATGGCACGAAGGGGATCCAGCTTAACGGATTTGCTCCAGAAGTCGTCGATCTTGCCAACGTCGCTCAGGACGACCTCTTGTTCCATGACGAAAAAGCGGCGAACTCGCAACTGGCATTCTTGCTGAGCCGGATGCGTCACCCTGAGTTCCCGGAACCGATCGGTGTGTTCCGCGATGTCGATCGCCCAACTTACGACGAGATGATTAACGCGCAAGTCGAAGATGCCAAAACAGAGAAGGGTGATGGCGAGTTGGCGAAACTGTTTGCCAGCGGAGAGACCTGGACGGTTGCCTAACCAATGTCGCGTTGCGTTCTGGTAATCGGCGAATTTGGATCGCTTAACGGTGGCGAGAATTCGTTTCTCGCCGTCGCGCCCGAATTGTTGGAATCGGGATGGAAGCTCATTGCGGCGGTGCCCGATCAGTCCGACTTTTCAAAGTCGCTTGAAGAATGCGGCATCGAAACCACTCCATTTTCGACGTTCGATGAACCTGGCAACCGGAAGTCTCAGACGCAAGTCCGCCAAGATCTTGGCGTGATTTTCGATCGAGTCAAACCTGACTTAATTCACTGCAACAGCCTTTCGACCAGTCGCCTGGTCGGGCCAGTTGCAAGCAAAAAGCAAATTCCATCTCTCGGATACTTGCGCGACATCCTAAAGTTGAGCCAAAAAGCAATCGCAGATATCAATCTGATCGATCGCTTAGTCGCAGTTTCTCGTGCAACCAAGAAGTGGCATTGCGAACAAGGAATCGACCCTCAACGAACTTCCGTGATTTACAACGGCGTTGATACAGAACTGTTTCGTCCGCAAAACTCACGAATGAAAGAAAGTTTCATTCGCACTGAGTTATCAATCCCTGAAACCAGCCCTGTACTTCTGTTTGTTGGTCAAATTGGGATGCGAAAGGGTATCGATACACTCATCACTTCATTCTTAAAAATTGCGGATGGAGTCCCGACAACGCATTTGCTGATCGTCGGACAACGGCACTCGCAGAAGCAAGAAGCGATCGACTACGAACAGCTTGCTCGAGACGCGGCGATGTCTTCATTGCACAATGACAACATCCATTGGCTGGAAACGAGAACCGACATTCCCGCAATCATGCGGTCGTCGAGCATCTTGATTCACCCGGCCAATCAAGAACCGCTTGGTCGAGTCTTGCTAGAGGCCGCAGCGACTGGATTGCCAATTGTCACGACCAATGTTGGAGGCTCGCCAGAAATCTTGCGAGGACTTGAACAATACATGGTTGGCCCGCGACGCCCCGATGAAATGGCGAGCGTCGTTTTGGAAATGCTTGAGCAGCCAGACCAAATGGAAGTGTACGGACGCGAGCTTCGCGAGATCGCAAAACAGACGTTTTCTATTTGCCGCTGTGCAAGACAGCTTAGCCAGCACTATTCGGATTTAACTTCACGTTAGTTGCCAAAGCTATCCATCTGGCAATCGCCCCCACCCTTCGCAAGTGATCGGTTATTCCGTCCGCTACGAAAATATCGAAAGGCGTCTTAAACCGCCAAAATATAAGCCGAATGGCGCATAAACTGTTGGCTAATGGTTGAACTTTGGTGGGTCGAGTGCGAGAATAAAAGCTGAACGCATACCGATTGGCCAGCCATCATTTGGCCGTCGTAACTTTTGGGTGGGTCATGGCGAAAATTACAAAAACCGACTTCATTGCTGGCCTTAAAAAGAGCCAGCTTGTCGACCCAAAACAACTTGCTGAACTTCTGGTCGCTAGTGAGGGCGATTCGCCTCCCGAGATTGCTAAAAAACTAGTCCGGCAGGAACTTGCAACGAAGTGGCAAGTCAAATATTTATTGTCTGGTCGAACACGATTGGACATTGGCAATTATCGGTTGCTTGAACGTATCCAACGAAACGAATTTGGCGACCGTTTCCTCGCGGTTCATACTTCGTTGGCTCGCAAAGTCGACCTGCAGGTGCTTCCTGGTTCATTGACCAAAGACAAATCAAACTGCGATGAGTTTATTCAGAAGGCAAGCATTGCCGCCACTTTGGATCACCCAAATCTCGCGCATGTTTACGATATCGATCAGGAAGGTGGTCGATATTTTTTGGTTACCGAACATGTTGAAGGTAAAGCACTTTCGGAAACTAAAAACGATTCGTTAACTGAGTCCGTAATCGCAGGAATTGTCAGCCAAGCAATCAATGGAATCCAGTACGCCCACAAACATGACGTCATTCATGGGTGTATTGGTCAAAGTGACTTGGTCTTGGACAAAAATCACGATGTGAAAATTCAGCACCTGCCTTTGTCTCCATTGCGTCAGCAAAAATCGGACTCGATAAAGAACCCCACGCCGATTCATGATTTCGCCGCAATTGCGAATATTGGAAACGAACTTTTAAGTTCGAGCAATTCGATATCTCCTGAGCAAGCCACTGAATTAAAAGCCGCGTTCGCCAGTCTCAGTATTGGTACTGAAGAGTCAATTGAGTCGGCTAATCTTGTCTTGAACAAATATGTTCTGACCAAAGCAGATCCTGAGTTGGATATAGATATTCCGCAAATTGACGGAGGATTCGACCAGCCTATTCCTTCATCTGCCCCAATTCGAAAGAAGAAACCTGCCGCTGAACCCGAATCGGAAAAACCTGATTTCGAAGAAGCTAACGAGCCGGGCTTTTTAGGCAGACTCTGGCGCGACAACCCGGTTGCCGTCATCGCGACGGCAGCAGTCATGTTGTTAATGCTTGTTGGTGGTTCCGTTTTCGCAGGAATTCAACTCGCAGGTGGGCAGGGAAATTCAAAAAAACCACCCAGCTCAGTTGCGAGAAAAGACGGAGCCGAAAAAGGATCCACCAAGTCCAAAAAAAATACTGAGACGGAAGCCGCGAAACTCAACACGAAACCCAAACGCACGGATGCACCTGAAATAACTCAGGAACAGATGAACGGGTTTCTCGCCAACATCCCCCAAGGCAATCCGAAAGGATTCGGCAAGCAAAACAAAAAGAAAGACCTGAACGCAAATACTGGTGTGGTTGCGGGAGAAGATCCAGCGGCGCGCGCAAACAATCAAGATGCAAATTCGGTCGCCAACAACACCAATGCCAATGTTACGACGACTAATCCGGGCGAAGCGGTCAAGACATTAAAGCCGGTTGCAAATTCTGACACGATGGCGGCGGCCCCAGAGACTCCTGAGCAACCGGCTGAGGTTCCACCAAGCGTTCATGAAGAC
>CAYMFZ010000075.1:9279-14727 GCA_964389585.1 uncultured Pirellulaceae bacterium
AAGACTTGACCGTCATTCGAGGAATCGCCGAAAAAACAGAAAGCGTTCTTCAAATTGGCGGTGTGACCACGCTTGAGCAAATGGCGAAGATGAGCCCTGAAGAAATCCGGGCGGCGATTGTAAAAGGCGGATGGACCAACGCCAACAAGATCGACGACTACAAATCTTGGATTATGCAGGCGAAAAAGTTCGTTGGCGACGAGACTCCAATGAGTACCACTACGATTGCTGCGACAACGACCACCGCTACCAACAACTCCACGCCGCCGCCAACCGTTAAGGGGGCTTTCGCGAAATTTCCGCGAGTGGTCGGGCTTCCGCCTACCGATGACACGTCAGAAATACAACTCGGTCCCGTCAAACTACTACCATCAAATTTATTGGGCGCGAAACTAATTTGCGAAAAGGGTTTCGCTAAAGGAAAAACGGTTTTCGAACTTCAAAAAGATTCCAACAACAATCAGAAATGGCTTGTCGGCCTTAAGAAAAGTGAAAAGCACGACCCAGTTTTCGTCGCGGCATTTTTCAAAAAGGAAGATTTGGTTTACTTCAACTGGCTGCCAGAAGCCACCACAGACAAGACCGCCAAGAAACTCGCCGGCTACCTCAACAACTGCTTTTTGAATTTGTTTTCGGGCAACGACTCGACGTTTGTCACGCTTCGTGAACCGGTCAAATTCCATGACCTTCGGTTAACTCAAAACTCTCCCACAAACGAAGTCGAAATTTCGATTCCGTCGATGCCCAATCCCGAAACAATCGTGGTTCAAGTCCTTCCGATGCGTGTCCCGGATACGGAGACCTTGGTAAAAATCGCCAACATTGAACGAAATATTCCCGGTGTCATCTGGCTTAAAAAAGACGACAAGACGGGCTTTCTTCGAATTCGGGTTACTGGAGAGATGCGATCCAAAGTCCGGCTGCGATCAGACTTGGTTTTGATACTTCCCAATGGCCAACTTCAATCAGTCAATAATCTCGCAACACTAGCAGAATTGAAAGCCAACATTGATCGTACAGCTTATCAGGCTCAGGTTTATTACGATCAATTCGCAAAACCACCTAAGATGACCAAGACCGACTACGACGCCAAGAAGAAAGAGCTGTTGAAAGACGTCAACGCGAAACAACGCGTGAAGGATCAGATCAACAACTACAGCGAGATCCTGCCGAAGCTTTTAGATCAACCAATCAAGGTTCAGATCTTTTCAAAACTTGGAAACATGCAGACGATCTTGGCCATTGCCGATGCAGAGATCGCACAAGACTCAAAGAAGAAGTAGTCTGAGTTCCCCTCCCGAGAATCACGACCTAGCACGACGAAACACAGAATGATCCGAGTTGGAATTGTTGGGGCGACAGGTTACACCGCGCAGGAACTAATCAAAATCCTGCTCCGCCATCCAGAAGTCGAAATTACTCAGCTAACATCTCGAGATGAAAGCTGCCCATCTCTGGCGGATGTTCATCATGAATTTCGCCAGCGGCTGGAAATAAATTTCTCCGTCTTCGACGTTGATGATTTTGCGGCGAAAGTTGACTGTGCTTTTTGTTGTCTACCTCACGCGGCTTCCGCAGAAATTGTTTCCAAGCTATTGAGCAAGAACGTCAAAGTCGTTGACTTCAGCGCTGACTACCGACTCAATGACGTTGAGACTTTTGAGAAGTGGTATCAAGTCAAACATCCTGATGCGTCGCGGATCGGCAAAGTGCCTTATGGTCTTCCTGAACTTTTTCGCGACGAGATCAAAACGGCGCAATTGGTCGCCAACCCTGGCTGCTTTCCAACTTCGGCTTTGCTTCCGTTGGCACCGCTGACTCAACAAGGTTTGATTGATCCTTCGTCAGTAATCGTCGATTCCAAAACTGGTGTGTCTGGCGCAGGAAGAAAACCGAACTTGAAATTTCATTATCCTGAGTGCAATGAATCGGTGATGGCTTACAGTGTTGGCACTCACCGACACATGCCTGAAATTAATCAAATTATCCAACGACATTCGGGCACCGAAATCGCCACGATATTCACACCACATTTGATTCCGATGGATCGCGGGATTCTTTCAACGATCTATTGCCAAAGTGCTTCTAATGATTCGCCTGAGGAAGCGTCCAGGGAAATGTTCAATGTGCTTGCGAAATTTTATGCAGACGAACCGTTTGTTCGAGTGAGTGAGACGATTCCAACCACCAAAGATGTCGCGAGAACTAATTTTTGTGACATTGCGATTCGCCAAGTCGGAAACAAAACGGTAATTGTCAGTGCCTTAGATAACTTGATCAAAGGTGCGTCCGGGGCCGCTGTTCAAAACTTCAATCTGATGTTTGGATTGCCTGAGACAACAGCGCTGCTATAAACTTTGCCTTCTTAAATTCTCGCGACACCAAAAAGTTGAAGGCAGATACGATGGCTGATTTACCCGATGGATTCAGTTGGGCAGGAGTTGGATGCGGGATCAAGGAATCCGGGAAACTGGATCTTGCGATCATCTCAACAGAAGATCCAACAACCGCCGCCGGCGTCTACACTCAAAACGTCGTTAGAGCGACCAGCATCGATTGGAACCGCTCAATCACGCCAACGAATCAGTTTCGTGCGATCGTGATCAACTCTGGAAACGCAAACGCATGTACTGGTGATCAGGGCATCAGCGACAACGAATCGATGGCAACTCAAGTGGCAAAAGAGATTGGTGCATCCCCCGATCAAATATTGGTCTTGTCCACTGGCGTGATTGGTCAGCACTTACCGATGGCCAATGTTTCCCAAGGAATTTCGGCGGCGACCAAACAGTTGTCCAGCACCCCGGATGCGTTTGATGCATCTGCCGAGGCGATCTTGACGACTGACAAAAGCACAAAAACCGTTCACGAGTCTGTTGTGTTTGGGAAACGCAACATTCGAATTTCGGGAATCGCCAAAGGCGCCGGCATGATCGGCCCAAACATGGCAACGATGCTTGCGGTGATCATGACAGACGCTCAACTCAGTGAAGCAGACGCGCAACGTGTTTTAATCAATGCAGCCGAAGCTTCATTTAACCGCATCAGCGTTGAAGGACACACCAGCACCAATGACGCGTTGCTTTTGATTTGCAGTGGAAAATCCGGAGTTGAAATTTCTTCTCAATCCGATCTTGGCGAATTTGAATCGGCGCTCACCAAAAGCTGTATTGAGCTTGCGAAATGCATTCCTTCTGACGGCGAAGGCGCAACGCATCTAATTGCGATTCAAGTGGTTGGAGCAGAGTCCATCGCTGATGCGGACAAAGTCGCCAGAACCATTGCCGCCAGCGCCCTCGTAAAAACAGCCATCACTGGTGCTGATCCAAACTGGGGACGAATCGTTTCAGCAGCCGGATACAGTGGTGTTTCAATGCAGGCCAATCAAATTGACCTGAGCATCAACGGCCATGAAGTTTTCAAGCAAGGACAACCTGTCAAGTTCGACGAACCCAAAGTAAGTCAATCGATGGCGGACAACTTTGAGACTTCAATCGAACTCAAGATTGGAACGGGCTGCGAAAGTGCAACCCATTGGACTAGCGACCTGACGGTTGAATACGTTCGGTTCAACTCAGAATATACGACTTAGAAAAACCGGCATAATTGGAACAATTGGTTTCATTTAACAATTGAAGCTCCAAAAACCCCGGCCATTTGACGCTCGCCAAGCCAACGTAACTTACGTTTCCATGTGACCGAAATGGTCGCATCAACAAGGCTTTCTCACCCCGTGTTGGGCAGGACTGGCATTCATTTGCTGGTCCTGCTTTTTTTTGCGCGAATCCATATCGTCGAGAGGATCAGCTCGCTTGCCCCTTTGGATACGCCTCGGACATGTTAAAATGGGGAATTCCTCCTAAGTCCCGCTGAGTACTCCCCATGACACCCCCATCTTTGGCCAAACTCCTGTTGGTCGTCGCGTTGGGCTTTTTCGTCCTACCGCAATCGGCTTTTTCTCAACTCACAATTGTCGGGTACGACTCGACCAACCCCAATGGCGAGAATGGAGATCCGTCTCCTAGCTTGGCAGCAGCAGAATCTCAGGCAGATGTCAGCTCATCCTTGCTTGCTCGTGGCAGCGGCTTGAGTCCGAATCCGGGCAAGACTTTCAACTCCAACAATTGGTCAACGTCCTCAACGCTTGACCTCAATTCTACTGATTTCGTTTCATGGGGTTGGAATAGTGGAGGCGGACGATACGACCTTGAAAATATGACGATCCAGTACGATCGATCTGGAGCTGGGCCAACTCAATTAGCTATTACTTTGGCGATCGACGGAGGCAACGAACAAGTCGTTTTCACAGATTCAGACATCTTCGTTGGTGATGAAACTCATACGATTGGCTTAACCGCGTTTGACAACGTCCTGAGTGCTCAATTTCGGCTTTACGGCTTTGATGCCTCATCCACTGGGGGAACCTTGGACATTGAGAGGTTCAATGCTGACCCAGATCCGTCGCGAGCCATTGTCGTTCGTGGGTTCTCTGCGGTGCCAGAGCCGACTGGAATTGTGGGATTAATCGGAATCGGACTGGTAGTTCTCGGACAACGTCGCCGGAGGTTGATTGACGCTGGCGTTTGACATCAAAAGACCTCTTCAATGTCCGACTCGTTTTTCGACCGAATTAGTGGGGCTTTTTTCAACAACATTAGATTGGCTCGGTTGACATCTGAAGAAGCCTACATACCCTTTACAAGTACGAATTGGCGAACCTCAAAACTTGGTGTTGAGGCAGCTTTTGCTACTGGCAAAACGTCGCAAAAAGGCAAGGTCCTTGCAGCGACATTGAATTGACGCGGAGTAAAAATGGCAGATGATCTTGTAGATCCGCTTGGTGAACCAGGCGAAGAAAAAAAAGCTGAAACGGCAGAGAAACCAGACGACACGATCGAAGATGTATCAGCCGAACCGGTGGATAACTTGGACGTCGAAGTCATCGATGAGTTCGACGAAGACGACTTTGACGAAGAGTTTGATGATGATTTCGAGGAAGAGATCGTTGGAGAATACGATCTTGAAGACGATCAATATGGCGAAGAGTTCGACAAAGAGTTTGGGCATCTAACGGATCCAACTCGCTCTCCTCCCAAAAAAGCGGCTGAGCCTAAAAAGCCGGTTGATAAAAAGAAGAAGAAGTAGACCTTCGGCTACCGTTAAGGCGGATCTCAAGCCAAAACAGCGAGTTCATGGATTCGCATTCTCAACAAAGTCCCTGACCGTCCGTCATTTACACTTGGCGATGGTTCAGGGATAATTTTTTGTCTCGATCTGCGTTTCTTTGGCGTGCGTTTTCTAGCACGTGAAGTGAGCGAACCCGACCCAATCAAGCGTTGTCTTGCATTGGCGCAACTCGCTTTTACTGATTTTGATTCGCAGATTGATCGCGTGATTGCGCACACAGTCTCCAACACAAATCGCTTTCGAGCCAATCCATGTCTACAC
>CAYMFZ010000076.1:0-9616 GCA_964389585.1 uncultured Pirellulaceae bacterium
AGAAGGGAGTTCCCTACCTCGATCAGGCCGCCGAAGAATGTAAATTGTATTTGGCGGGCAAGCTGGGCGTTAGCGACTTGGAGTATGATTCACGTCTTGGCAAAGTCGAGCGAATTTTGCGGCTTAATGAGCTAGGAAGATCCTTGGGACTCAATGAGTCCACATTGGCAACGACGATTCGAGGTGGATATTTTGGCGAAGAAGTCATGCGACTTCAACGAGGAATCCATGAGGTTAAGCTTATGGTTCGATACCCAAAGGAATCTCGCGACAGCATGGAAGAGTTCGAGCAAATTCGAATACGTGACAACAACGGCGTTGAGTGGCCTTTGCTCGAGGTTGCAGAAATTGAAGAACGAAGAGCGTACTCAGAGATCAATCGACTGGATCAACGTCGTAGTGTCACGGTATCGGCAAATGTTGACGCGGAAGAAGCCAATGCTCGAGAGCTCATTGCGGAAATGAAAAAGACATTTGTTCCCGCGTTGGTCACAAAGTACAAGGAGCGATACAACGCGAGTATGTCGGTGAACTGGGAAGGCGAGCAAGCGCAAAATGAAGAGTCGGTTGCGAGCATGATGGCGGGGTTTGTTGTCGCGCTGCTGTGCATGTTTGTCTTGCTGACCTTGCAGTTCCGATCGTACGCTCAACCAGCGATCATTCTTGCCATCATTCCGTTTGGTTGGCTTGGCGCCATCTTTGGTCACGTTTTGATGGGAATTAACCTAACACTGTTCAGCTTTTTTGGACTTATCGCCTTAACGGGCGTCGTGGTGAACGACTCAATTGTATTGGTTGATTTTATCAACCGCCGAATTCGCGAAGGGACGCCTTTGTTCGATGCCTTGATGAGCGCAGGCAAAAGGCGATTCCGACCAATCATGCTAACTTCGTTCACAACGGTTGCGGGACTCGTTCCCATGCTGCTTGAGACTTCGATGCAAGCTCAAGTTCTTATTCCGATGGCTGCCAGCCTCGTTTTCGGATTGATTACCGGTACGCTTTTGATTCTGATTTTGGTTCCGGTTTTCTATCACATCTACGGCATGGTTTTGATTGCACTTGGAATGCCGCTTTATCATCCCGATGATGAATTCGAAGACAAAGGGCCAAAGCATCAAACTCCTGCGACGAGTTCTACACGGCCGACAAGAGAGGAAGAGCCGGTTGGCTCATTTTAGTTGAGTAGGTTTGGGCGATTTTGATCAGCCAGATTGACCGTATAGCTTTAGAGCCCAAGCCGTTTTTCGATTTCTCGTGCCCGTGGGTCGATGCCAGCGGAAGCGCCAAATTTCGTATTCCAAAATCTTGGCTTGGGCGAAGCTTCATCGGATGATTCGTCTTCGGTTTGTTGATCGTCAACGATTGTCAGTTTTGACTTTTGGTTTGGAAACATTGATGATGACCAGTTGTTTGTCATGCATCCTACGCTTCCGATCAGACCGCAAAAAACACATGCGATAATGAAAAAACGCATTTAATTGTTGGCCTCATTCGACGGTCTGTTGTTTCAACTTGAACTGAGACTTTGGCAAATTTGAAAACAACCGTCTAGAGCGATCTTAGTCATGCACCCCAAGTCAATTTGCCCCTTGTTTTACCGCACAAAAAAGGCTTCAAGGTGCAAGCATGGTGATGCCAGGACATTTGTTCTATTACAATCAAAATCATAAACTAGCGGTTTGTCAGGGCTTAGGTTTAGGGTGTTGAAATTCAGCCGCCACGCATTCGCGTCCGGTTTCACGTGATTGAACCGGGTGATAACGGACTTCGGCCCATCCCAAATATAAGCTTTGACAAACTATTGCATTGTGCAACTCAATTTTAGGGGGTTGGACGAAGCGACGAGTTCCGAGATGTAGGCGACCGAAGGATTCGTAGCCTCATCCACTACAAACAAAACCTAAATCCAAGACGTAACGCTGCACTTTGAGCAGTTTGGTCGCTCACGGTAGGATAGAAAATTGATGAATTTGGACGCCCTCGTAGTTGCGCCGCACCCTGACGATGCTGAACTGGGAATGGGTGGCGGAATTTTGAAAATGCTGGCCAGTGGATTGAAGGTCGGCGTTTTGGATTTGACCAACGGCGAGCCAACGCCGCACGGGTCGGTGGAAATCCGCGCTAAGGAAACAGAGGCTGCCACGAAAGTTCTTGGTTTGAGCTGGCGAGACAATCTTGGGCTAGCCAATCGAAGCTTGGAAGCAACACTCGACGCACGTAAGCAACTTGCTGGAGTGATTCGTCAAACACGACCGAAATGGCTGTTCGCGCCTTTTTGGATCGATGCACATCCTGATCATGTGGCGGCTACCGAACTCGTGGACGCCGCGCGATTCTGGGCAAAGCTTTCAAATACAGACATGCCTGGTGAGCCGTTTCATCCTCAACGGATTTACAACTACTATTGCGTGCACCTCAAGATGCATGCCAAGCCTGCGTTTGTACTAGACATCAGTGAATACTGGGATCAAAAGCTCGAATCCATTAAGTGTTTTCACAGCCAATTCATTCAAGGCAGAGAGCACATCGAACCGTCGTTTATTGATCAGTTGAGAGACGAAGCCGCGTACTGGGGGAAGTCCATTGGCGTGAAGTACGGCGAACCCTTTACTTCACGAGAGCCAATTGGCATGAGCGATTTTAGTTCACTGATTTGATAGCGATTGAGTAATCGTTTGACTTGATTGGTTGTTGTTGACTGATGGAATTCGACAACTTGCGATCCATGGGTCACGGCGTTGCAACTCCAAAGGTTGCTTGACAGGAATTCGCAGGACGAATCGAGCGCCTTTGTCTTCACCGTCACTTTCCACTCGAAGTTCGGCGCCAATCTGATTGGCTGTATTCAGCGAACTATGCAAACCGAAACCGTGACCGTCGAGTTTGGTTGAATAGCCGAACCGCAACACATTCTCAATTTGTTCTTTGGAGATACCGATCCCGTTGTCTTCGACGATCAAATCAACGAACTCACGATCTACGGTTTCGGATCGTAAACAGATTTTTCTTTTTCGGCCTTCAGTTTTTGCCAGCGAATCCTGAGCGTTTTTGATCAAATTTACCAGTATCTGCAAAACTTTGTGGCGATCCGTTTCAATGGAACTTCCATGAAAAAACTCTTTTGAGATGCAAATATCGAATTCATGATTTCGATGCTCGTTGAAGGTTGCTGCATCCTCCATCAACTCGGAAGGCGATTCTTGTCTATAGAACGATTGGCTGGTCGCGTTTCCTTGCTGAGCTCGAACAATTTCATTGATATGTTCAATATGCTTTTGAAGTTGCTCAACCTCATCGCAGATAATCGTTTGGTCGTCCAGCAACATCGAAGACAATTTTTGAAGATAAGCCGGCAAGTGTTTTCCGCGACTGTCATTGGAGAAAAAGTCTTCCAAATTTTCAGAATTGGCGGAAAGCAAATCAACCGCTTTGTTGATTCTGGAATGAACCCTTCCGTCAAGCTTTCCATCAATGACGTGAAGTGAAACGTTTAAGCTATTCAGGACGTTGCCAACATTGTGTAAAACGCCTGTTGCAACTTCAGCCATGCCCGATTTCCGCGATGCGTCCATGAGTTGTCGATTCACATCCGCAAGTTTCTTTTCGGATTCGATGCGTTCCGTTTCGTCGCGTGCGATGAGAATGTAGAGATTGCCGTCACCGGCAACGACTTGGCTAATCGAAACGGAACAAGGAAACGCTTCTCCATTGCCGCCAATGCCGCGAAGCAATCTATCGGAAGGCGTCCAAGATGCGCCCGCCTCAAATAGCATTTGCAGTGATTTCCAATTGGGCATTTGCAACAACGTGTCAATTGTTTTGCCGATCACGTGGCAGCGAGCGCGTCCGAACGTCAACTCAGCTGCATTATTAAAGATTGTGATAACGCCATTTTCATTGGCGACGACCATTGCTTCTGAGGCATTGTCGAGAATTGAACGATTAAGTTGTTCACTTTTTTTCAAGTCATGTTCTTTGTCGTTTGCCAATTTGATTGCTTGCTTGCGTTGCCTTCCGACCATCGCGATTATCAAGAACAGCAGGATGTCAACTGTCAGTCCACCAAACGCGACGATCAAACTGTTCACCCTTTCACCGGCATGAAAGAAGTTAGGCTCGGTTTCAAAAAAGAGCGTCCATTTTCTTCCACGAATCTCAAGTGGGACTTCAGCCGTCAATCGGCTTGATTCCCCACTTTCAAAATGGGCTTTCCTATCGCTGTCAAACAAAAGGCATGAAGGTTCCACAACGCCCGCGTCATACAACTCGAATTTTACATCATTTGAGATTTCATCGAAAATTCCCGCCATCAAGTCTTCAGCACGAAATGGCGCGAATACAAACCCTTCGATGTTGCGGCGACGCGACTCAACTGACGCTGTATCCGTGCCTTTTTTAAATATTGGCAGGTAGCACAGGAACCCGTTTTGAATGTCGCTTGAGGTTTCTTGTTGAAGCGTCACCATGCCGGACAAAGAGGGTTTTCCGGTATCAATGGCTCGGTCCATAGCTTTCCGGCGGACGGGCTCAGTGTACATGTCGAAACCAAAAGCACGTCTGTTTCGCCAGTCGAACGGCTCCAAGAAGACGATGGAAGTATACCGTTCACGAATGCCTTCCGGTTTGATTGAATACTCTGCAAAGCCTTCGGATCTGTGGGGTGAATAACCCGTGCGTAGCCAATACCTTGAACACCGCCAAAATTTTCTTTGAGCTCGCAATTCGCAATGTATGTCTTCCACTCATTACGGGAAACATGATCACTAGAGACGAATAATCCAACGCTACTTCTTAAAAGCTGTTCGTATTTCAGCATTCGATCACTGATCTGCTCACGCACCTGCATCATGCGGAACGCGAAACGGTCTTCAGCGCGATTCTCGATGTACTGATTCGAAAGCAACCATGCGACCAATGTAAAAACCAACGAAACAGCAAGAATCAGCCATGCAGTGAGCGAATGGTCAATCACAGACTTGACCGTCGCTAAGACTCCTGTTTTTTGTTTTTGATTTTGACGCATTTCCAACCTATCTGTCGAGCCAGCGTCGGTACTGAGACTACATAACGTTGCGATTCCTACATCTACTATTGATCTTCAAAGAGACGACAGGCAAAAAAAAGTTTAATGATTGCGGAATATACATCGGAAGCACCCAAACAGATTCGATCAGAGGGAAAACCCGACAAAACACTTTGGTTCGTTGCCAAGCATATAACAATGACGTGCACAAATGTGGCTTACCGCAAATTTCGGTTTCACAACTTTGAATAGAGTCATCGCAGTCAACAGGACCTATGATTGTGCGGTCAAATTCTCAATGACCAGTAAAATTTATTTAAACGTCGAAATTGAGATTGCGATCAATGATTTTCGAATGAATCCCATCGCGAGCTGGGTAGGCCTTTGCATTTCATTCGACCAACGGAACAAATTATGAACGCTCTTCAAGTCTCCGCAGTCAACAAGATTCTGATTGTGGATGACAACCCTCAAATTCACTCTGATTTCGGCAAGATTCTTTTGCCCAACTCGTCGCAGACAGACCTTGGAGAGTTCGAGCGCTTGATTTTTGGAGAGGATTCGGATCAAGACATTGAATCTACTCTCGATTTGTCGCTTTCTCACGCATACCAAGGGCAGGAAGCTCTGGTGTTGGTTGAAGCCTCGATGGTTGAGGGGAGTCCATTCGATATCGCATTTGTCGACATGAGGATGCCGCCGGGATGGGATGGCCTGAAGACTATTCAAGAGCTTTGGAAGGTTGACCCGGAACTTCAAGTCGTAATCTGCACGGCTTTCTCAGATCACGCTTGGTCCGATGTGATCAGCACGCTTGGTCAGACGGACAAGCTTCTTATTCTGAAAAAGCCATTTGATAGCTCGGAAGTTTATCAACTTGCATCGGCCCTGACGAAAAAAGTTAGGTTGGCTAAACTGGCAGCCAGTCGACTGAACGATGCAAAAAAATCAGTCGAAATGAAGACGAACGAATTGCGACTGGCCAACGAGGACGCCGAGCGACTTTTGCAAGCGATCTCTTCCATCGTCATCGAAATCGACGGATTCGGAATCGTATCACGTTGGAATGCCACCGCAGAAAGAGTCTTCTCAATACCATCCGACGATGCGCTGGGCTGCAATATTGGCGAACTTCCAATCTGTTGGCGAGAGCCCGACACGATCGCTAAGGTGACTTCCAATCGAAAGACGACGGACGAACGACCGCCATCTCGAGAATTTGAATTCTATGACTCAAACGACTCAATCGTAGTCATTGGGCTAACAAGTTATCCCGTAGTGACCCCAAATCAACCTGATCGTTTTCTCATTTTGGGAATTGATTTAACAGAACACAAGAAAGTCGAACAGCAGCTTGCCTCGGCCCACAAACTCGAAGCCGTTGGGCAACTTGCGGCTGGTGTCGCGCACGAAATCAACACACCGATGCAATACATCGGTGACAACGTCAGCTATGTAAAGCGTTCATTTCAATCAATCTTATCCATGCTCACAGCTTATCAACGAATTGTGAGCGGATTTGAAAGTGGCGAAATCAAGGGCTCAATTCCAGAAGAGGCCGTCCTTGAGTTCAGACAAAAAAAGTTCGATTTGTTACTTCAACAAGTTCTCGAAGCTCTTGATGACTCTGAAGAAGGCATCGCGCATGTGTCGAAAATTGTCAGCGCTATGAAACAATTTTCGCATCCTGGGGAGGAAACGAAAACATTAGTCAATCTCAACGACGCCTTGGATTCGGCAATCACGGTTACATCTAACGAATGGAAATACGTTGCCGATGTAATTAAGGATTTTGACGAGTCGCTTCCCAACGTCGAAGGTTTGCACGGCGAGCTGAATCAAGTTTTCTTGAATCTAATTGTGAATTCAGCACACGCGATCGCGGAAAAGAATGCCAATCAGAACGGCGAGAAGGGAACCATCACAATTTCATCACGTGCACTCGAAAGACATGCTGAAATTCGAGTCGCAGACACCGGCAGCGGAATTCCGCGCGAAATCGAAGACAAGATTTTCGAACCTTTCTTCACAACCAAGGCACTTGGTCAGGGAACGGGTCAAGGACTTGCGATTGCCCATCAAGTTATCACATCCGGGCACAATGGTGAATTCAGATTCGAAAGCGCGCCGGACAAGGGAACGACTTTTATTATCAAGATCCCATTCGTTTCCAGCGATGAAAATGTTGCAAACGAGAAAGGAATATAAATGCGCGTTCTTTTGGTTGACGATGAAATTCAGGTTTTGAAAGGCTTACGTCGTAATCTTTCAACTCTATTTGACGACTCAATCGAGATCTTCTGTGCATCCGAAGGTTCAGAGGCTCTGGAAGTGTGCGCTCAAGAACCCATAGACGTGGTTGTAACGGACATGAAGATGCCTACGCTCGATGGCGCGGGGCTTCTTGAAGCGATGATCAAACGGTTCCCACAAACAATTCGCATTGTTCTTTCTGGACAGGCTACTCGGCGAGACGTTCTCCGTGCATTACTGCCTATGCATCAGTATTTGAGCAAGCCATGTAGCTCACTCTTTCTTAAAGAAGTCATTGAATCCGCAACAAGTCAATTTCCAATCATCCGCAACAATCAAACACTTTGCCGAATGGTGGGTTCCGTCGATAGCTTGCCCTCCTCGATGAAATTGGTTGCTCGCCTTCGTTGTGAAATTCAGACTGCAAGAGACATCGAAAAAATCGGAGCCTTGATCGGTGATGACATTTCAGTGTCGGCCAAAATTCTCCAGGTCGCGAACTCATCGGCATTTGGAGTCAAACACGAAACGTACTCAGTTGTAGATGCAGCCCAGCATTTGGGAATCGAAACGATTGAGTACCTCTCCTCAATTGACGAATTTTTGACGATTGGAAATAACCAGAAGCTTATTACGGAACTATCCGAAAAAGGAAAAGCGATCAGCGAATTGGCAGGACGAATCGCTGAGTATGAAACCGACTGCGAGGTTCAAATCAGCCAAGCCCGATCAGCAGGTCTGCTTCTTGACATTGGACGTCTTGTTATTAGCGAGCAAATGCCCGAGGAGTCCAAAGCAATTGACAATCTCGTGGACCTGAATCGTATGGAACGAGGTGCGGCTGAGATTGAGATTCTCGGTGCCAGTCATTTTGACATTGGTGCATATCTGCTTTCGATTTGGGGGCTACCTCAAGCAATCGTTGATGCCGTTGGAATGCAATCCACCCCCATTGAAACACTACCCACTGACTGTGCATGTTCGAATGCTGTGGCGGCGGCGACGGCCATTTACTATTCAAACCGCGCGAAGCAAAACAAAACCAACGACTTAGGGCAGTTAGAACATTTCCGCCAGTTCGAAAACTGGCAGGCAACCTGCACTAATGAAACCGAGCAACTTAATTAATCAAGTTTGCCGAATTTCCAAACTTAAGCACAAAACACAACTACTCTTTCGGAGATCCTGATGAATGCTACGAACGTTTTACTAATTGATGATGATGCGAAATTACTGAAAAGCCTTTCGCGAGATCTGACAGAGGTTGGGTACGACGTTACCACAACGATATCGGCCATCGAAGCATCCGCAGCTTTGTCGCAAAAAGAGTTTGATGTTGTTGTTTGCGATCATAACATGCATGGTGAATCAGGCGTGAGTTTTCTGTCATCATTGAAACACAAGTACCCGGATATTGCCAAGATTCTACTAAGCGGAGGAATCGAACGGCAAAAACGAGAAGAGGTCGAATTGCGAGACGTGTGCCATTTCGTCCTTTGCAAGCCAAGTGCCGTGACAGAGATCGATGCTTGTATTCAAGACGCGATAAAGATGGTTCAGGCCCAAGTCTCGTCGACACCTTCGCCAAATCTCGTTTCATCGACGGTCGAAAAAATCGGTGCCTTCCTTCGCCCACGTTCCATCGGATGATTGATTGGGTCAAGACCAACAGCAAACTGATTGAATACGCCTCTTCGGAAAAAAGCAAACCCTATGTCGTCGTGACGAGCATAGGGCTTCAAGTTGTGAATTGCTTTTGAAGAAACTCGGACCTACTTCTTCAAATTGAAACCTGACCTTTGAAGTTGCTCGCGTACCGTACCTGAAACTGCATCACCGAGTGTCGATTGACCAGATTCAGATTTGCTTTTCTGTTGTCCAGCAATGTACTTCGCACGTTCCTTTGTTGCTTCGGCCATTTGCTTCTTGATTTCAGCCCTGCGACTCGCCATTTTTTCGATATGCGCTTTTCTTTCATCAGCAGTCATGCGCTGCATTGCTTCGGGCAAAGAGGAATCTTTCGTGCTTTCTAAAATGTTTTTGTCAGCTTCCCAGGTGTCAACGAGGTCTCTGCCTCGGTTACCATAAACTTTGCTTGATTTGGCAAGCGAGCGAGTAACGATTCCCCCTGATTTCAATGAATTGCTGTCTTGCAGTATCTGATTGGAAGACCAACCCTCGCGATCACTCTTAGCTCCGTACCATAAGTAGGTTTTGTTTAGTTCAGAGTTGAGTTTGATGATAATCTCGTCCTGAGGAGCCTTGATACGAACCACGGTGCGGTCTTGATCTATGTTCAAGTACTTTCCCTCAGCCAGTTCAGCCCCGTGTTTCCAC
>CAYMFZ010000076.1:9626-14581 GCA_964389585.1 uncultured Pirellulaceae bacterium
CACTTGCCCTGAACACCCGCCTGATAATTGCCGCAGTGAATCGTATTGATCACGACTCCTTTTTCAATCGCTAACTGACAAGACGTTTTATAATTGACCTCGCCTTGAGTGAACGGTTCGTTGCCTGCAATAAAGATTGCTTTGTAAGAGTTGTCATGGGAACTCCAATCCAATCGTTTCAACGCTTCATTGATGACGGTTCCGCAATACTCGTCACCACCATCTGTCGACAACGAGAAAAGTGATTCTGACACCTTATCTAAATCATCTGTCAGTTGGCAAACTTGCCGAATGAAACCCTCTGTCGCTGGCAGATTTGAATTGCCATACTCAAAAACCGAAACGCGAAGCTGAGGTGTTTGGCCAGATTTTTCTGCTTCTGCGAACTCTTGAACGATCTTCCATAGTTGCGATTTGGCTTGAGAGATTAAGCCATCCATTGAATTGGACGTGTCGAGCAGGATCGCCACGTCAACGGCTGGCCGAGTTCCGGTAAACGGCTGTTTCGTGGGCTTGTCGTCTTTGGGAACGGTGATCGTAATGTCTTGACCAAGCGACGAACTCGGTGCCACGGAAAACGGAAGCATCGCAAAAAGAACTGCAAGCGACGAAGCGACTAAATAACGTTTCATTTTGATCTCCATTTTGATTGTTGTTCAGGTCTTCAACGACCTATCTGAATTCTACGCAAATGAAACAAGAATGCGCACAACAAAAGATGCCTCCGTTACATTGCCGTTACAACCTCGTTGTAAAAGCAGGAAACCAAAGAAGTTTTGAAAAACAATCGAGTAAATGACGAAATTGTTCTAACAAACTCGGAACCGGTGCGTCGTGTTTTATTCGCTCGAGTAAGCACTCAAAAACGACAGCAGAGACAAAGGCTCAAGTCTTTTCCGACAGTCCAAATGGGTCATCGATTGAAGGGCTAGGTTGTGTAAACCAAACAGGACCGTCGTCCGTCATATAGAAGTGATCTTCGAGACGCACTCCAAATTTTTCTGGAATAACGAGCATTGGTTCGTTACTAAACACCATGCCGGGCTGCATTTCGGTTTTCTCTCCACGAACAAGATTCGGAGCTTCGTGAATATCCAGCCCGCAACCGTGTCCGGTTCGATGCGGTAGCCCTGGCAGTTCGTAGTTCGGACCAAATCCAGAATTAACGAGCGACTCACGCGCGGCGTAATCAGGCTGTTCGCAATTCGCTCCAATTTCAGCCGCATCAAATGCCTCTTGTTGGGCGAGTTGTTCCGCAGTCCACGCATTTCGATGCTCGTCTGTTGGTTCGCCAAAACAATAACTCCGAGTGATGTCAGAAATGTATCCGTGAAGCACGCAGCCGGTATCAATCAGCACCCAGTCACCTTCTTGCAACACCTGCGGCTCTTTCACTCCGTGTGGAAATGAAGTCGCCACGCCGAATAGTACGATGCAAAAATACGAACCTGCTTTAGCGCCAACGGCGCGATGGGCTCGATCGATGAACTCCTCAACTTCCACCGTCGAAATTCCAACCTTCAGAATCGAAGCGGCTGCCTTTTGAACTTCGATCGTCATTTGATGGGCTCTACGGATCAGGTCGATTTCCGCAGGCGATTTAACCGATCGAAGCGACTGTGTCACCGGCTGAGCAAGTTCAAACTCAAGTTTCGGATTCGCTTCGGCTAGGCGAGAAACGATAAAGTAGGGAGTGGCTTCGTCGAGTAAGACTTTGCCAGAGACGATTCCGACTTGACCAAGTGCTTTCCTGAAGACTTCGTAAGGGCTCTCATGTTCATGCCAGCCAAAAATCTGGGCTTCAAACATCCAGTAATCTTTGAGCGTATCCAATTCAAAATTCGGTGCTATATAGAACAGCTCTCCGCTCGCAGGAATCACAGCCGCAACCATTCTTTCACTAGGATTCCACCTGAGACCAGTGAAATAGTAAAGGTTGGTTCCTGCATGCAAGTAAATTGCTCGAACACCGTACTCTCGCATTAAGAACTGAAGTCGTTCAATTCGTTGCGAAAATTCATCTCGCGAAACAGGCTTGGAATCCAAAGACATGTCACTCAATTTGGACAACGCATCTGCGATTTCGCAGCCACCTACACCAATCGTCATTCGATTCACCGTCTCATTTCAATAATATTGAATCTGGAAACCGAAAGTCAATTCGGCGTATCTCGTCCACTCTTGAAAACAACTTCTGGCTTTGCAGTTCGCCTAGCGAAGCCTGATCAATACTCTCGATCACCTGGTCGAATTCCGACTTAGGATTCTCAACAGAGAAAGAGAGCTTGTCCGACAAAGTATAAACGACCGGCACCTGACAAATCGTAAAGGCAAATTGTTGTGGTTGAAGTGGAATTGTTGCCCAATCGCCGGCGACGTTCAAGAACCGAAAATCTTTGGTTTCCGTTAAGAACTCTTCTCGGCGAAGCATACGCGGGTCGAATGAAATTTCTCCGTCATTGATCCTGACACCAACCTCAGCCATCCGATTGAGAATATCTTCTTTGACTTGCCCCGTCATACCTGGTTGCTGTGCACCTTGATGAGCAGGCGTGTGCGAATACGGATCTGTGGGAATTGCCCCGTATTCAACAGGAGTTTTTGTCGCTCCGATCCCGAAGCCGATTTCGTCGTAGTGTTTACTTAACCGACTTACAAGACTCGAATCGCTTTCTGATTCAGCGATTGCAACCGCAAGATATTCACCGACAACCAATCGAAGCTTCGAGACCATGTGCCAGTAGATCGAACCTAATCCCTCGTAAGCGAAAAATGTTCCGGACCTGCCAGTAAAGCTCTTGTGATCAAAAGTTTCCTCAAAGACTCGGACAAGCTCATCACGTTCAGTGGAAATCAAATCGACAAGTCGACCATCATTGACCATGTCGTCCAGTCGCTCGTTGAGAACCAATGAATTTCTGATGTCTCCATTGAAGTGCAATTCTCCTTTAACGTCTTTACGAACGATTGTTTCGTCACCGTCAAGAAGAAAAGCATCAATCAATTTGGTTCTTACAGATTGCTCAAGTGAAATCTTATTTTTGTTCAAGAACGTTGGCAGATCGCGATCGGGATACAGCATGTAGCTTGCTTGGTCTTCACGATACATTCCACTCGAGCGCAAAGCATCGAGTAGGTCCGCAGCTTTTGTGCCATCAAGCAATCCTGAGTTCAAAACTGAAACTTGGCCCTCCAGCATTTCAAACAGCCGATTCACCTTTGCGGTATCTTTGCCAAACTCAACGAGATTGTACGAATGAAACAGACCATCTTCTTTCTCATTTGAAAGAATCGTTTGATTCAGGTAATCGATACAAGTTGAAAAATACCCCAGCAAATCATCCCTTGAAACCTGACGTGAATCATTGGAGATTCCGGACTCATAAATTACTTGGCGATAGTCCGCTCCAATTTGCGAAAGCTCGTTAACGACTGTACGTCGATTGTGTTCACCAAACCCAGTTGCCACCAAATTTGCATGCTTGTCCAGAACAGCGTTTTGTTCTCGAAAGAATGTTTCTACGTTGGATGAAAATTCAAATTGCGGTGACAAGCTGGTTTCAGAAAGCGAATCGATCCAATCTCGCAAGAAGACAAAGTACTTTCGCAAATCACAGGTCGTAACTACCGAGAGTCCCGATCCTACAATTGCGTTGTTCGCATCGTTCCATTCGGGGCGTTGCGTGTTCAACCAAATCCCACCCTCAGGGATAAGATTGGACATCTTTACCAAAGCTGGAATTAGAAGCTTCTCCAGCATCGTAACATGGGCGATGGACTGCTCATCGTCCTGGAGCAGTTTTCCATCTGAACCAATTTGCTCAACACGTCTTTCTATTTCCGTGTCAAGTTGGCCATCAAACTCAATCGTATCACGAGGCGTTGCCAGTATTTGCTGAAACTCTTTGATCCGGTACGGCACATTTGCGAATGCAAAACACTTATTGGAAAGCCACTGGTTTAATTTTTCGGGAGAAAACTGACGAGCTTTGATAAGCAAACGCAGCAGATACACAATTTGATGGTCGCCCCAATAACCGATGTTGGACCAAGGATCATCCGGCTCTTGTTTTTCCCAATCGACTCCTTCATTCGTAATTCGATAAGGGTTATATCCGTCGGCGGTTGAAGCGTTTAAGAATCGAAACACCATGCTCGAAACAAGTTCAGGGTACGAAACCGACAAAGCTTCCCAGTTTTGAAAGATGTCTCTCCAATTGCCTTGATAATTGATTTTTCGTTCACCATCTTTGTCAGCAACCTCGATTGAAAATTCATTCCATGGCCTGGTTGGATCACCGTGTCGCCGGCTGAACGTCAGTGGAAGAAATTCGACACAAATTCGAACTAAATTCGAATCGTCTAATTCCATGATCCTATCGTTGAGCTCAGTTGTCTGCAGTTCATCAGGAAGCGAATTCAAAAACGTTTTGTGTCGCTCGTACGTTTCTCGATTGGAATTTTCACAATGTTTGACGAAATCAGAACTCTTGAAAACATATCCATTGATAGGAATGCCTCCTCGCATGATGTTGAACAGCACATTGGAAAGATGGCGATTCGTTTGGATTGACTTTGCACCAACTTGAATTCCGTCTGACGATGCGATTAACTTTTCCAGTTCCTCGTGACATTTTGCGGTGTCGTTTTCAACTTCTGCCATCAAGTCTGAATGTTTTGTTTGTTGGACAAGTCGAACCAGGTCAGTTTGATCAAAATTCAGCTCGGCTATGATTTGCCATTTTTCCGTATCGCCATGAGCCAACTGAATCGTTTTGCATCGCAAGTAGGCTCCGCGTGTACCCCGCACGCTCGATTCAGGTATTACTCCCCTGCCCTGGCGAAAATTCTGAATCTGCCGCGAACTCAATAACGTCGTCGCGCCTTCCAGCCCACCACTCCAAACAACGTTAGCGCGTAGTCCCTCGTTCGGCATGGCAAGATCAGAAGGAATT
>CAYMFZ010000077.1:0-14492 GCA_964389585.1 uncultured Pirellulaceae bacterium
CGGCCACGAGTCCTGAAGTGCGAAAAAACACTAGGACTCGTAGCCTCGTCCACTAAGGACAATCGCAAAATTCAATTGGAACAAAGCACTAATCCTCAAGCGAATCCAGAAACTGGGTCATCTCGCCGGCCGCGTGCGTATCACCTTGAACTTTCGCCTGCTCGATTCCTTCCGCCAGAATTTTTCGAGCTTCTTCGATACGATCCAATTCTGAAAGTTGTTGTCCGCTCATAAAAAACGAAGGAACGTATGGCGGATCGTCTTTCATCAATTCAGCGTGAAGTTCCAAGCTCCGTTCGTGCTCGTCTTCGTTCGAAAGTTCCATCGCCAACGCGTACCGCAAGAAAGTATCTTCAGGCGATTCGGCCAACATCGACTCTAGTTGTTCACGACGAGACATCTCTATTCCATTAACCTTAAAAACTGAAGCTTATTGACACGCCACGATCCAACCGATGTCTTTCCATGAGCTCGAATTCCCAAATGATTCTATTTCGGAAGACATGTCAGGCTGAATACCGTGCCATGTCAGCTTATCAAAACCTGCCGATTTGATGTCGTGTGCCAGCTCATTTTTTCGAAAGCTATGAATAAACATGTTGGTGATGCTTCGGTAGTTTGCCGTCCGATCGCCAAACTCATTTTTATTTCGCAACGCGGCAAACGCATTTGAAATAGCCCAGCGAATTCCGCCACGATGTCGAAGTTGAAACCAAACGTTGTGCGCATGCAGCACAAACCTGCCTCCCGGTTTGATCATTCGTCTCGCATGATTCAGGAATTTCAATCGGTTGGATTTCCCTTGAATCATCCCAAGAGTGCTGAACATGCTGATGGCGTGATCAACGCAATCGGTTTTCAGGGATTCAAGTTCGACCAAGTTGGCTTGGAGCAACGAGCAATCGGCAAGGGTTGGACCGTCGGAGTTAGCGAGTTCTGTTTTTTCTTTAAAACCGGTCAGCATTGGAATGGACAAATCAATTCCCAAACCGCGATAGCCGCGTTCGAGCATTGGAATCAACGATCGACCATTTCCACATCCAAAATCGGCGACGATCGGACTGTAAAAATCTGACGATCGAGTTTTCTGAGTTTTCTGATTAGACAGGTCGGGAAAGTAATGGTTGAGGATCTGCCTGTCGAACGAGGCTAACGGATCGCCTGCCAAGAACTCGTCGTAGCCGGTTGAGATATGTGTTGCTTGCGCGTACTCCCAATTGGCCTTTGTAACTCCGGCGGGCGTTTGCCAAGCCGCCGATGGTTGCCGGGATTTTGCTCTCGAATTGGTATTCTCTTGATTGGGCTCAATGGTATTCAAACCGGGCTTTCTGGTCGTCGTGTGAGGATCGCCCACTTGTCGTGGCTTGCGTCTATTTGTTATCGTCGCGTACTGAATTGGCCGCCAATTGTGCGATTCGCCAATCAATGACGAAACAGAAATTGATTTTTATCGATAAACTTATATTGGAGAAGTGTCGTGGCGATTCGAGTTGCAATTAATGGTTTTGGTCGTATCGGACGTCTGACGTTCCGCAACTTAATGGCTCGCAGTGACGAGTTCGATGTTGTCGCAGTCAACGACCTGACTGACAACAAGACTTTGGCGATGTTGTTGAAGTACGACAGCATCCACGGACGCTTTCCTGGTACGGTTGATTTTGATGATGAGAACCTGATCGTCAACGGCGACAAGGTTCGCGTTTTCGAAGAGCGAGATCCTGGCAAGTTGCCTTGGGGCGACATGAAAGTCGATGTTGTTGTCGAAAGCACAGGCGTGTTCCGCGGCCGAGCTGCCAATGGAAAAGCCGGCTACGATTCTCACATCACTGCCGGTGCTCGTAAGGTTGTGATTAGTGCACCCGCCAAAGACGCTCCAGATCTGACTTGTGTTTTGGGTGTCAACGATGACCAGATCACGGATGCGATGACTTGCATTTCAAACGCGAGTTGCACGACGAACTGCTTGGCTCCCGTTGCAAAAATTCTTAACGACAACTGGGGCATCAACTCGGGTTTGATGACGACGATTCACGGTTACACCAACGATCAAAACGTCCTCGACGCACCGCATCCTGATCTTTACCGCGCTCGTGCCGCTGCTCTCAACATCATTCCAACGTCAACGGGTGCAGCCGAAGCGGTTGCGCTTGTCATTCCTGAGCTTAAGGGCAAACTAACGGGCATGGCGATGCGAGTTCCTGTTCCAACGGGAAGTGTTGTTGATCTCGTGGTCAATCTGAACAAGCCAGCGAGTGCCGAAGAAGTGAATGCCGCAGTAAAGAGTGCTGCCGATGGAGCGATGAAGGGAGTCCTTGAGTACACCGAAGACCCAATCGTTTCTACAGACATTATCGACAATCCTCACAGCTCGATTTTCGCTGCCGACATGACGAAGGCACTTCCTTCTGACTCCAACATGGTCAAAGTGATCAGTTGGTACGACAACGAATGGGGCTACAGTTCACGAACTGCTGACTTGATCGCCAAAATTGGCAAGTAGTCAGATTTCGATGATAATATTGCCGTGGAAACGCGGTTTAAAAAAGCGCGGGATATCCCGCGCTTTTTTTATGCCCGTTACAATTTGATGCGTTGTGTTAGACGACACGGACTCCAGTATGTTTGGTGGTATGAATCTCAACTTAGACAACAACGACGAAGACTTGTCGCCCATCCCTTTTGTCTGGCCGGATGTCAATGAAGAGTCGTCCACACTTGAGCTACCGAATCGAGGACCAGATTCGACGCTGAAACCGGAAGCTAAATATGGTGTGTTTCAGTGGTGGATTGAACGAGCGCCGCCATGGGTGCATCCTGACGACCAAGCCATTGCCGATGAACTGGTTCCGGGTAATCGAGTGTTTCGAAAAGAGCAAAGCGAGAACTTTGCAGATCGCGAGCTTGGCTATTCAGATTTTATTTACGGTCAGCAAAAACTTCGAGCGCTGCCCGGGCTTTGGTTGGAAGTCGAGACCGACGGCTATGAAGTCGCGGACTTGGTTGAAATCAAATCGCAATATGGCAAACTACGCCCAAGAATTGCCACGATTGTGGACATTGTGTGGAGCCGAAACGCGCAAACGTTAGAGTACTTTTTGAAGGCAAATGATCAGCGGATTGAATTTGCTTTTTCAAGTTCCGATTTCCAACCAGCATTCAAGCTGGGTTCGCACTTAACCCCACGCGAGCTGGAAATATCAGCGAGGCATCGGTTTAGTTGATGAGATCAAAAGACCCGCATGGTTCCACAGCAAACACATCGTGAGGGGCGAACCACAAGGATCAACCCAAAGGTTACGATGCAAAGGAATCCGAAAATGAACGGGTTGTATCGGACTGCGAAATGAATGTCGTCTCGCCAACATGAGCGGCAACGTTTTACTTTGCCACGCTGTTCTGTGTGGCCGTTTTGAAATAGGTCGATTTGAGACATATGGATCAGGCGAATAGGAATAGGTATTCGTGCATTGAAGTTGGGGCGGGTACCCACTGCTTTTTTCGACGTCTGAATCCCAAAATCTTTAGGCGGCACGGTTGCGATTAGGGTTCTTCCCCCGTCGGGTTTACCTAACCCGCAAGCCGCTTATTCGCAGTGCAAGCAACTTGCTTCGCCGCAGTCAGTAAATTGCCGCGAAATGTCATCCGAGTTCCAGTTTGGTTCAAGTAATTGCAACTGGCTCGATCGTTGAATGTTTTAAAGAAGAATGTTGTGTTTTTTGCCGGTACAGAATGACCTGATAAAAATAAGTCAAAATGATACAATCAGGGCCTCGAATCAGCCGATTGAACCATCCGACCAAACCGATGTTTGCTGTCCCCCGTTGAGACGTTTCCATGATGGAACCGGAGTTACATCCACGTGAATCTTGAAGAATTGCTTGAACCATTTTCGCCACCGGAAACTAGTTTCTTGGAGCGGCTTCGATATTGGGCTGTTGCCACGCCTGACCGACTTGCGTATCGATTTCTTGAAGGCGGAGAAGAAGACAACGTTACGTCGCTGACTTTTGCTCAGCTTGATGAGCAAGCCCGCGCCATTGCAGCCAAACTTGTATCGATGGGTTACGCAGGCAAGCGAGCCTTGATGATGTACCCGCCTGGTCTCGATTTCATCACAGCGTTTTTTGGCTGCCACTACGCTGGGGTGACGCCGGTGCCGGCTTATCCTCCGCGACGCAACAGAAATATGGCACGCATCGGAGCGATCTCGGATGACGCGCAAGCTTCTGTGGCCCTCTCGGATTTGAAGACAATTAAGAATTGCGAGTCTTGGGTTAAGGATTCTCCTGGGCTGAACAAAATTCCTTGGATGTCTACCGAAGCGATTCCAGTTGAGTTTTCGAATGATTGGGTCAAGCCAAAATTCTCGCTCGACGATCCAGGATTGATTCAGTACACGTCTGGTTCGACGGGATCACCCAAAGGAGTAATGCTCAGCCATCGCAACCTGATCGCGAACAGTCGAATGATCACGCGAGCGTTCCAAGTCGGTCGTGAGGGTGCTGTTTGTAGTTGGTTGCCAATTTATCACGACATGGGTTTGATCGGTGGAATTTTGAATCCCATGTATTTGGGAATGGAAGACACGTTGATGTCACCGGTCTCGTTTTTGACTCGACCGATTCGTTGGCTTCGTGCACTTTCTCGTTTCCGCGCGATGGCCAGTGGCGGACCAAACTTTGCGTACGCGTGGTGTACGATGAAGATTGATCTAAAAGACTGCGAAGGTCTTGATCTCTCGAATTGGAAAGTTGCTTTCAACGGCGCCGAACCTGTAAGCGCTGAAGTGATGGATCGGTTCACCGAAAAGTTCGAACCCTTTGGCTTCAACCATTCGGCTTTTTATCCCTGCTACGGAATGGCAGAAACGACTTTGATCGTGACCGGCGGATCGAACGTTGAGCCGCCGATCGTGCGCCCGTTCAACAAGCACGATTTGGTGGAGCATCGCGTCGTTCCGATTGATGAGAACCACAAAGACGCTCGAAAGCTCGTTGGCTGTGGCCGCGTTCTTGAGGAAGAAGAGGTTCTGATCGTTCATCCCGAGAATCGGACTCCGCTACCCGACGACAAGATCGGAGAGATCTGGATTAACAGCCCTAGCTGCGGATTGGGGTATTGGCAGCGAGAGCACGAAACGGAAGAAACATTTCACGCGCGACTCAACCCGGACAACGGCAAAGTCTACGTTCGATCGGGTGATCTTGGGTTTATGGATCGAGGCGAGTTGTTCGTCACCGGTCGCCTCAAAGACATGATCATCGTTCGAGGTGTCAATCGTTATCCTCAAGACATCGAAGCCACTGTCGAGCATTGCCATCCGTTGACTCGTTCAGGCGGTGCCGCCGCGTTTGCAGTAACCCGTTGGGACCGTGAACACTTGGTTATCGTTTGTGAAATTGAACGCGGCCAAAATGCTGACGAATGGAAAAACGTCATCCGAAGTATTCGCAATGAAGTGTCGCTAGAGCATGACTTGCCGCCAGACGCGATCGTCTTGGTGCGAGCTCACAGTGTGCCAAAAACTTCGTCGGGAAAAGTTCAGCGCCATGCGTGTAAGCGGAATTTCGAAAAGGGTGAGGACGTTCGCGTTCTGGAACGATGGAGCTTGTGGGAAGAAACGCAAGCCGCGCCGGACACGAATGGACATGCCGGTCATGCACCAGCGGCAATTCATGGCAAAGTGGAAGAGACTTCAGAAGATCTTGCCCCTGAAGTGGTCGAAGCCGTAATCCACCACGTGCGTGAAGCCTTGACCGACAAGAGTCAGGAAGTCTTGATCGATACAAACATTTTGCATCTCGGACTTGATTCGCTTGCACGACTCGATGTTGCCGTCAGTCTTGAAACCGCATTCGGTGGAAAGATTCCTGAAGACGTTTTGCAAGAAGTCGAAACGGTTCGAGAGGTCGCAACGGCCATTCAACAGTATGCGGGTAAAGCTGTTTCCAACGGGAAAGTGCCGGAGTCGTTCTACAAGCTTGAGAAAATGCCGGAGTACATGCGGTTGCATGGTTTACGGAAGCGGATCTCCGATTCAGGAATTCGAAATCCGTTTTTCAGCGTCCACGAAGGTCGGATCAGCGACACAACTCGTATCGATGGCAAAGAGTTGATCTCTTACGCGAGCTACAACTATTTGGGCTTGTCGGGACTGCCAGAAGTCAACGAATCCGCAAAACAAGCCATTGATGATTTTGGGACCAGCGTCTCAGCCAGTCGAATTGTTTCTGGTGAGAAAACAATTCATAAACAGTTGGAGCTTGAGCTTGCTGAGTTCCTCGGCGTTGAAGATGTCATTACCTTTCCTGGTGGACATGCTTGTAACGAGTCGGTGATTGGCCATCTTGTAGGGCGCGGCGATTTGATTTTGCACGATAGTTTTGCCCACAACAGTCTCGTTCAAGGTGCCATGTTATCTGGTGCCCAGCGACGTCCTTTTGAACATAACAATTGGGAAGAGCTTGAGTCAATTTTGCGAAGCTGTCGTTCGGATTATCAGCGGGTGTTGATCATCATTGAGGGGCTTTACAGCATGGACGGAGATTATCCGGACTTGCCGCGCTTCGTTGAAATCAAGAATCGATATAAGGCTTGGCTCTATGTCGACGAAGCTCATTCAATTGGTACGCTTGGCAAGACAGGGCGAGGACTAGCGGAGGTCTATGGCGTTGAGCGAGATGACGTTGAGTGCTGGATGGGAACTTTGAGTAAGTCCTTCGGTAGCTGCGGTGGTTTTGTTGGCGGAACCAAGACTTTGATTGAGTACCTTCGCTACACCACTCCTGGCTACGTGTTTGCGGCTGGAATGCCACCTGCCAATGTTGGTGCCGCGCTTGGTTCGCTACGTGTCTTGAAAAAGAATCCTGAGTTGGTGACGCAGTTGCAGGCGAATGCGGACTTGTTTCTTGATCTTGCGAAGAAGGCCGGGCTCGATACTGGCATGGCTCAAGGAACGGCAATCGTTCCAATTTTGACGGGCCACTCAATGCTGGCGTTGCGTTTGGCGGAAGGACTGTTCGACCGCGGCATTAATGCTCAGCCTATTCTCTACCCTGCCGTGCCCGAGAAAGAAACTCGCGTTCGAATTTTCATGACGGCAACCCATACCGAAAAACAGATTCGAGATTCTGTGAAAATCATCGCTGAAGAGTGGCAAAAGATTGAATCGAGTAGTGCGGTTGGATAGAACGAAGTCGGCGGTATGAAACTTATCAAAAGTTTTGGTTTTGGGCTGGCTAGTTGAAAAGATTTTTTGCAAGCTTCGACACTTTTAGCAGGCCACTTCTGGCAGGTCACTAGTTGCGGTTCGAGGGCAACGCTCGTACGATGGTGGGCTTTCCCAGATTCAAGTTTGCTTGAATCTCGTTTCCTTTCCAACTTGTTTTGAGGCCAGTAAGCCCCGTGGAACAGGCCATTCAAAAAGCCAATACGCTGATCGAAGCCCTTGGCTGGATTCGACAGTTTCGTGACAAGACAACCGTCATTAAGCTTGGCGGCAGCATGCTTGATGACATCGATGCGCTGCACCACATCCTGTTGGATATACACTTTATGGAGACGGTCGGAATGCGACCGGTCATTGTTCATGGTGGTGGCAGTCGAATCAGCGCGGCCATGAAAGAGGCTGGGATCGAACCAAAGTTCGTGGCTGGCAGGCGGTTTACCGATCAGGCGACACTAGAAATCGTTGAACGCGTTCTCGCCAATGAAACCAATCAATTTCTTGCTGATGAGTTTGAAAAGATTGGTGGCCGAGCGATGACTTTGAATTTTGAGTCGACTCCCGTTTTGACGGGTAAGGTGTTGGAACTCAACGACGAACAAGGAAAACCGATTGATCTAGGGTTCGTCGGCGAAGTCACCAAGGTCGATCGCTTGGTTATCGACAATCTTTGTTACGCGGGGCAAACGCCTTTTATTCCGTCGATGTGTGAAACCGAAGACGGCCAAAAGCTTAACGTCAACGCGGATACCGTCGCAACAAAGCTTGCTCAAGAGCTCAACGCGGACAAGCTTGTCATTTTGTCTGACGTTCCTGGCGTTTTACGCGATCCTTCTGATCCAGATTCGATCATTTCTAGCTTGAAAGCCTCTGAGGCAAAAGCTTTGATCGCTGATGGAACCATTTCTAATGGCATGATCCCAAAAGTCGAGGCGTGTCTTGAGACGATTGAACGTGGCGTTCGAAAAGTTCACATCGTCGATGGACGCTTGCGGCATGGACTCCTGTTGGAAGTCTACACCAGCGGTGGTATCGGAACCGTCATTAGCAATTAGCTAAAGTTCACTTTGAAAAAAAAGTTCATTTTGAAAAGGACGTGCCATGCGACACGTTTTATCTTTATTTGATTTGTCGACCGAAGAGATTCGACGAGTATTGGAAATTGCCGTCGATTTGAAGCTGAAACTTCAGTCGGGCAATCGACCAGGGTTGCTTGAACATCATGTGATGGGAATGCTGTTTGAAAAACCATCTCTACGAACGCGTGTCAGTTTCGAAACGTTGATGCGACAAATGGGCGGGTCGAGCTTGTTTCTTGGGCCAGATGTTGGTTGGGGGAGTCGCGAGCCGATTCAGGACTTCATGCCCATCTTGTCCAGTTACATCGACGTGCTCGTGATTCGTGCGAAAAGCCATGAGAAAGTCGAAGAGGCGACGAAGTTCAGTCAATGCCCGGTGATCAATGGGCTGACGGATGTTTGCCATCCCTGTCAGGCCCTTGCTGATATTTTGACCGTGATGGAGTTATCGGACGACCTCGACAAAGTCAGCATGGCTTATTTGGGCGATGGGAATAATGTCGCCTATAGCCTGGCGATAATTTGTAGCAAGCTTGGAATTCCATTGCGAATTGGTGCCCCTAAAAAGTATCAGTTTGAACAATCGTTTCTTGATCAGTTGAATGAAGCAGCAGGTGCACAAATCGTGACCCAGATGGCGGACCCTGTCGCTGCCGCGACCGATGTTGATTTTGTCTACACTGATGTCTGGACCAGCATGGGACAAGAAGCGGAATCAAAACAACGTTTGGTGGATTTAGCCGACTATGAAGTCAATCAAGAGTTGATGAACGCTGCCAATAGCGGGGCAAAGTTTTTACATTGTTTGCCAGCTCGGCGTGGCGAAGAAGTTTCCGCCGAGGTGATTGATGGGCCTGCGAGTGCGATCATTCAACAAGCCAACAATCGTCTTCACGCTCAAAAAGGATTGGTGGTTTGGTTGTTGACCGAAGCTTCAGCAGGTTAGTGTCTGTCGTAGCTAACTGAGTCTTGATGAAAATTTAAAACACAAGAACGCGAAAAGATATGAGCCGAAAACCGAACCAGATTCGCCCCGTAAAAATCAAACGCAAGTTCACTGACAAGACGCCAGGCAGCGTTCTCTATCAGTGCGGAGGAACCGTCGTTCTTTGCACCGCAAGTGTCTCAGAGGATGTTCCTCCTTGGATGCGTGATTCCGAAAAGGGATGGATCACCGCGGAGTACAACATGCTGCCGGGTAGTACCAGTCCGCGAAAACGACGTGACCGCAATAAAGTCGATGGTCGCACCACGGAAATTCAACGACTGATCGGTCGAAGTCTCAGAGCCGTCGCCAATCTTGAGGCTTTGGGCGCTCGTCAAATCACAGTCGACTGTGATGTGCTGCAGGCCGATGGCGGAACGAGAACAGCCAGCATTACAGGTGGCATGATCGCTTTGGTGGACGCGATCAATTCGATCAAAAAGAGTTTACCCGATCCCAAAGTCTATCCATTACGAGATTCAATCGCTGCAATCAGTGTTGGCATCGTCGATGGAAAAGCGGTCACTGATCTTGACTATCCAATGGACTTTGCGGCCAGCGTAGACATGAACGTCGTGATGACTGGTCGAGGGCAATTCGTCGAAATCCAAGGGACTGGCGAAGAGGCGACTTTTAGTGAGTCTGAATTGGCCCAGCTTTTGAAGCTTGGAAAAAAGAGCATTCGTGAACTTACTGAATTGCAAAAGAAAGCAATCGGCAAGCAGTGGCCCAAGTTTTAGCGGTTTGTCAAAGCTCTGATTTCGGATGAGCCGGAGTCTGCTTTAGCACCCGGTTCAATCGCGTAAAACCGAACGATAACGTGTGGGCTGATTTTCAACACCCTAAACTTTAGCGCCGACGAACCATTGGTTTGCAGTTGGTCACACCAAGCGACTACAATTCGCTATTCCAATTAAACAATACGAGATCCAAATGACTGAAAAACCGTCCGAACCTATCGAACTGTACGCTTGGCTAAAGCAGCAAATCTCCGCACTTGAAACCGAACTCGATGCGGTCAAGGATGAAGTGTTTGAGCTTGTCGACAAGGATGGTGGAGAGCTAGAACGCGACGACTGTGTTTTCAAATGTACCAAGCGTCCGAAGTATAAATATTCGGAAACCTATGACCAGAAAAATGAAGAACTTAAGGCGCTCAAAAAAAGCGAAGTCGAGAACGGAGTCGCCACGATCGATGGCTATTCTCAGTACGTTACGTTTCGCGTGAAAAAGAAGAAAGGCTGAGCTTAAAGGTCATTCAATCTTAAGGCTTTAAATCAGTTCCGCGTCTTTTGGTTTTTGGATTGACTCAAAAACGAGACGCGTACCAATGATCAGTAACAGGACACTCGCAAAGCCGCTAACCAAACTTTCGGTCGGAGTGCCAATTGACTCTAGTTCGAGGCCCATTCGTTCGGCGACTTCTTCAGCAGTCTTGACGGCCGAATAGTATCGTTCGATCGCAATGATAAAACAGATCGCCGAACAAGCCAGTGCGAAAACGCCGATGGTTCGAAGTTGTTTCATGAAGTGCTTTCGAATCGCCTATTGATTTGAATACTCAAACTTCAATTCGATCTTTTCTTTGGGCCAAACTTTTCCGTCCACCTCAACGTGCGGATAGACGAAATAATTGAGTGGGCCAGATTCTGATTTTGGAACCAGCTCAATGTCACGACCGGTTGAAAAAGAGACACGGTCGGCTGTCAATTTACCAAAATAGTAGTCTTTCATTTCCGGATGTTTGTCCGCTTCCGAAATGTCAACTGGCGACCAGCCGCTGCCTTCGGCGTGAAACCATGCCCAGCAATGGTAGCCACCGACTTTACCTTGGTCTTTGTCTGTTGGGATCGGAAACCCAATTTCAAAACGGGCGGGAATCGACTTGCTACGCGCGAGTGAGATGAACAGGCTATGAAAGTCGGTACAGTTGCCGGTCTTGCTGTCGCATGCCCACGCTGCGTCCCCTTTGCCATAACCGGGTTTTGATTTGTCATACTTCATGTGTTGTTCAACGAGATTGTAAAGCGATTTTCCGGCCGCCATTGTTTCGTCTGACAATGTCGCGTCTTTTAGTAGTTCCTGCGGCTTCCCATCCAAGGGGACCAAAGAGTTAGCGCTGAGGAATAGCTGCTTCTGCTGTTCAGTCAATTCCCGATTCGCGCCATCGACGCTTGCTTCTTTTCGCTCAACGTCATATTTGAGTTGAAACTCGATGGCATCGGACCCATTCGCTGTCGATTCAATAAACCCAATTTGATTCTGGTATTTTTGGTCGCGATTAAACTGCATCGACGTCTCTGAAGTCGTCTCAAGGAGTTGGACCGTTTGCTGGGCATTTGATTCTGCAACTGGATACCAAATTTTCACTTTCGCATCTTTGGGTACATCTTTGATCGCCGCTCCATAATTGAACGTGAAATTCCGAGATGTGGATGCCGTTTCGTTTTCCTCGTTGGAGGCTGCTGACGTTGATGGTTGATCCGCTTCCTGCCCAATGACGAGGTTGGATTGGGAAATCAGAATGGCACAAAGAAACAAAACGTGGGCGAAGTGATTTTTCATTTTCATCGACTTGAAAAAATTGTAATTGCCAGAAACGAATTGGCGGAGCGTGTTAGCTTACTCAAAAGAAGCAACTAATTGTCGCGTGACGATTGCTAAGCCTTGGTAAAACTCGGAACTTTCCCGAGAGATGACTTTGTTTAAAAAGCGATCGGTCCACTGGAGATGTTGACTTACGTAAAGAGCGATGACTTCGTTCGCCTGTTTTTCAGTTTGGTGAAGCAGCACGCTTAAGAAGTCTAGTTGAACGCCGATGTGATCCGACAAATTAGATTCAGGTTCGTAGCCTGGGACCAAATCAAAAAAGCGATTCATCGATGCCGCCGATTCCGATTGGAACTGATTCGTTGACCAAACAGATTGAACTGGGGAGATATGGCCTCGTGGGCCAACGAGCAACTCACAGTATTGAATCGCTAATTCTTCAATCGTTTCATTGTCGATTTGGTTCGGAACGAATCCGCCAAGTTCGACGAAGGGATCTTGGAACTCGGGTGAGCTCATCGCTTCTAAGGTTGGCAGGCTGATTTCACGAAGCCAAAGCCGACCAACCAGCTTGACGATGTTGGCTAGTTCAGTCGCAGTGTGGGGCATGTTGTTGGTCAGTCGAATGTGTCGTGCTGTTGAGTAGTTTCTGAGCCCACAATTTTAGAGTGGGACAAGAGAACCGACAGGTCAAAACAACTGGGCAAACAAAAAAGTAGGCTAATTCGTGGCTCGATTCACCAAGAGCCCATCTTACGGCTCGCTATCGACTGGGTTCGCTTGGTCAGAAATCTCTTTGTTGGAGTCCCGATTCGATGAAGTCATTTCACTTTTACGACCGGCGAATGCAGGGAAGTTTGAGAATCGTAAGAAACGGAGACATTGACAATGTTGATGTCCAATGGCCGATTCAATTTGGCGGTCATTAGCTCTGCGCCGTTGGCAAGAATGGTGACGACCTGATCTTGGCAGTAGACTTCGCACAGCCATCTGCGAGGCATGCCAACTGGTTTCTCCGCAACTGTTCGGTTGTCCATTCGGATTTCAGATCGCGTGTTGTTCCAGCCACCGACAATGATCGATATGTCTTTCGACTGATCCAAGCTTGCATTGCAAAGTTGAACCATAAAGTTGTTCTTCGACTCGACAACGCCTCGAAAGTAAACGGCTTTCGCTGGCTTTACCAAGCGAACGGTTGCGTTGCCATTTTCGGCTCGAAGCGTGTCTTCGGATTTCGTGAATCCGCCGCTTAAGTTAAAATCGCCGTGCGAGAAAACTTCTTCGGCACCGTTAAAAAACTTAAGCCCACCTCGCTCGGAGATGACAAGCTCGTTGTTCATCCAAGCCGACTTGCATTGAGCCAGCCATTGGGCATGTTCTTCATCGTTCCGCTTTGCTGCGATTTTCGATTCTTTTTCGAATGCAGCGATGACTTTGGCTCGTTCTTCTTCGACGCGCTGCTCGTATCTTTTGAGTGCGAGTTTGATTTTGTCGTTGGCAAATGATTCGCTGTTGCAAAGAAAAGGAACCAAGATTGTCAGGCAAATCGCGATGCGGATGCTCAGCGAAGAAATGGAAACATGGAATGGCATAGTAAGAACTCCTGAACGAAAAGCTGCTTGTCATGCGGCACAAGTAGGATCGTACTGGAGAATCAAATGTTTCCGCGCGACGAAAACGGCGTCAATTCAATTTTGAAGCAGAAGTTTGAATCGAAATTTTGCCGAATTGTTAAAAGCCATTCGACTGATATGCGTGTTCAATGGTCACGAACGCAAACGATTGTTTTGACCGTTAGAGTTGAACATTCGGAAAGAACGAAAACGGGTTTGCTGCTCGTTCTGGCCCTGCGGCTGAGACCTTGTGAGAGCCTTGAACACGATCAAATTTTAAAACTACAACTCCTCAGAGGGAGGAAGCGAGTAGAGGATGCAGAATTCCGAACCCGGTTCATCGACTGGCGGAAGCAATCCTCCGGATTCTCTTTCACCAGACTGACTAATCCCAGCAATGGATTGGGCGATGTCTGCCATTTCTGAAACTAAGGCATCTCGGATCATTGTGAGACCAACGATGAGCCCCAAACCCGTGATGGTCGCGATGAGCACCAGTTCCATCGTCACGATAAATCCACTTTGGTCATTCCAAAGTCTTTGCAGCGCGTTCAACATAACATCCTGTTACTGTTGCGTACTCTCACCCCGTATTTGCATTTTGTTTGAAGTGATCAAACGATAAATGCGTTGGGAATCCATTCCCTTGTTACCAAATCGGAACGATTCGATAACAAGCTACTTGGCGAAAACAAAATAATGGTTGAAACGAATGTTACGATTATGCAAATTGGCAAAAAGGCGAACTTACCTAATCTGCTTTCAGCCCAAAAAGTTGTCCAAACCGACTTGCAAGTCTGATACAAGCTGAACAAACTTTACTCTTCAAGCGTTGCGAATTCTGTTCGCGATGGTTTCTACATACTTAAAGACTGCCAAGATTTTCGGGGCCTTGCAATGGAATGTGTTCGAGTTGGTAATCCCATTCGCCTATTGTTGATCGCATCGTTTTTGCTGACCGCCGCTTTTTCTACCGCAGTCGCTCAACCTCAATATCAGCCTACAAGAAACGCCAGTCAAGCCACGCCCAACTCTGTTTT
>CAYMFZ010000078.1:0-14491 GCA_964389585.1 uncultured Pirellulaceae bacterium
CAAACTGGTCGAGCGGATACATGCCCGCAACCTATCAAGGCTGTGTCGTGCGCAGCGAGGGAACGGCGATTCTTGATTTGAAACGTCCCGAGTCAATGACGGACGGAGCCCAGCGAAAGATGCTGGACTCGCTTCGTGGTTTCAATGAGCAACACGAATCGACGCGCGGGGGGAATTCCGAACTTGCCGCACGGATCGCGAGCTACGAATTGGCCTATAAGATGCAGAGCACCGCGCCGGAAGCAGTAGATCTAGCCGACGAAACTCAAGCAACGCTCGATCTGTATGGGATCGGAAAAGAGCCGACGAACTATTTTGGTCGGCAATGCGTGATGGCAAGACGGCTTGTCGAAAGGGGAGTTCGTTTTGTTCAAGTCTATTCCGGAGGAGCGCACAACGATGAAAATTGGGATGCTCATGGAGATTTAGAAGCCAATCACAACCGGCATGCGTCCGAAACAGACAAACCGATTGCGGCACTGATCAAAGACCTCAAGCAACGTGGGCTGTTCGAAGAAACTTTAGTTGTTTGGGGTGGTGAGTTTGGCCGACAGCCGACTGCAGAATACGCCAAAGGATCTGGACGCGACCACAATGCTTATGGATTTACGATGTGGATGGCGGGCGGCGGCATTAAAGGCGGAGTGAGTCTCGGCAAGACTGATGAGCTCGGCGCGACGGCTGTGGAAGATCGAATGCACGTGAAACGAATTCACGCGACGATCCTGCAGCAACTGGGACTTGATCCAAATACGCTTTCGTATTTCTATGGCGGTCTGGATCAACGGCTGGTTGGTGTTGAGGGAGCTCAGCCAATCACGGACTTGATTGCTTAAAGCTACTTATCAGATGCGTTTGTCATGATTATTGATCGAAGTCTATCGGGGCAAGGTAAGCAATTGCTTTGAGTATTGTGAAATCCTTGGAACCTAACAAAAGCCTTGGCGTCATTCTGAGTAAATCGCAAAATGAAGGCGAATGACTACACACTTGATGCCTGAGTCCTATTCGAATTTTTTATCCGAATTTTATTGTTTGGCTGGTTCAATGAAAAACTCTCGTAAGTCAAAAAAGTTAGCGGGTTCGTCAACCGCATTCTATCAAGACTTGGAGTCGCGTCGATTGCTTGCGATTTTTACTGTCGATACGACGTCGATGTTGGCTGATGGATCGCAAGATGGTTTTGTCAGTTTGGGTGAAGCCATCATGGCCGCCAATACTAATCTTGCGTTTGGCGATGCGGCGCCAGGTGATTTTGAAGGAGATCGAATTCATTTTGATCCGTCACTTGACGGTCAGACAATTCTACTCGATTCGCAATTGGAAATTACCGAAGGCCTTGTGATCCAAGGTTTTGACTCCGACATCACAATTGACGGAGGTGGGGGAAACCGAATTTTCGAAATTGCAACCAACGATCAGGTGGTGCTGGGCAATTTGAATTTAAACAACGGCTGGGCGAATGAAGGCGGTGCGTTGCTGACGCGCGGCGGGGGAGACGTCAGGCTGTTTCACGTTGATTTCGATGGAAACACTTCAACCACTTTTTTCAGTGGTGGTGGGGCTGTTTTTAACTTGAACAGTCGGATATTCGCCAGTGAAGTTTCGTTCACCAATAACTTTTCATTCGGATATGGCGGCGCGATTTTTTCTGCTGATGGTCAGTTGTTTTTGGATCAAGCGACTTTTGAATTCAATCATGCTCAGATCACAGGCGGTGCGATCCTCGCTGCCGAAGGTGGATACTTTTTCAATGAATCCCGATTCTTCAAGAACGATGCATTTCGGCAGCTTGATGTTCCCGGTGCCGATAACAGCGGATTCCACTACGGTGCGTCAATTGAAAAACCCAATGCCAATCTAGGTGGCGGCGTTGCGTTTGCAGGCTCAGCTGGCATTTCAGTAATGACAAACGCGATCTTTACCAGCAACTTCGCATTTGAAAGCGGCGGTGGGATTGCGATTGGCGAAGGAAACAAAGTCTACGTCCACGGTAACTCAGTTTTCACAACTAATTCTGCAGACGGTAACATCAACTCTAGAAATGGCGGAGGTGCTGTGTTTGCAAAGGACGCGGTATTCTCGAGCGGTGGTGCGACATTCAATCGCAATGCCGTGCTCGGCGGAAGCGGAGGTGCGGTTCTTTCGGTTGGTGGAATCTTGCGAGCTTTCAACGCGACTTTCGATGGAAATGGAGCCGCGAGAAATGGCGGGGCCGTCGCGGGGTTGGACAACTTTACCTACGTCAATTCGGGACAATTTCTAAACAACGAATCAGGCGGTGTGCCCGACATCTTCCGAATCAACGACATCTCGCATCAATCTCGCAATGGCGGTGCGTTGTACATTGGTGGCGGTGATAACTCTTTGGGGCGCGTGTTTAGTTCGACGTTTGATGGAAATTCCTCGGTTCAAAACGGTGGCGCGATTGGCAATGCCGGTCGATTGCTGATTGCTGGCGACACTTTGATCAAGAATAATATTGCGTTTGCAAGCGACAATGGCTTTGCTAGGGGCGGTGGTGGAGGGATTTATACGACTGGAGTTTCGCTAGAAGTTTACTCATCGACGATTGAAGGCAACGAGGCGAGAGGAGAGTTCGCTGATGGAGGTGGTTTCTACGTCGAGGATGGTAGCCGGGTTCGAGTTGGATTCAGCGACGTTCGAAACAACTTGTCAGATAAACATGGAGGCGGGTTTGCAATCTATGGCGGTGACGTGTCGACGCACGACACTCGAGTTGAAGGCAACCAAGCCAATGCGAATGGCAGCGAATTGGTTCCCGGAGTTGGAGGCGGCTATTACGTTTCGGGTCGTCAACTTAATACGTTGTCAATTACTGGCGGGACGATCAAGGACAATTCAGCGGTTGGAAGTGGCGGAGGAATCTACGCTGGCAATCAGGTTCGGCTAAACATTCGCACCGTCGATGACCTTGGCCTCGTGCAAATCCAAAACAACTCTTCGGCTGAAGCCGGTGGTGGAATTCATTCCAATCAAGCGCTGCTCAACATTAGAGATTCGGTATTCGAATCAAACTCTGCCCCAATCGGCGGAGGCATCTCATTGATCGAGGGCAGTGCGTCCATTTTTGATACTTCGATCAGTTTGAATTCGGCGACCGAACGTGGTGGAGGAATTCATCAGGTTGCCATTGAAAGTACTTTGACGAATTCAAGTGTTTTTGAAAATGAAGCACCAGTCGATCCTGATATTGCTACGATTCTTTAAGACCATGGCTAAAACTCAATTCGATATTCGGTTCTTGCTTATCGCGACGGCAGTGATCGCTTGCGTCATGACTTTCGGAACTCAGGTTGCGCAGACCGGCAATTGGCTTGTCGCTCTTATGATCACCTTGCTTTTGGCCAATGTATTGGCGGTGATCATCGCAATGTTTATCTATGTGATCGCGCCCATGATCAAGTGACTCCGATCGATCTACTCCGAGTGCTCGGCGCGAATCTCCGGTTCACGGTAAGTGCCATCCCGTGGAAACTTTAACACGGAAGTAACGATATAAGCCGCGAACACACCAAGCAGGTTGATTGCGATCAATGCGGCTAAGCCCGAGGTGAGTCCATCGAATCGAATTGCGATGGCGAGAAAGATAACGCAGGCCGCCAATGTCAGAGCAAACACAAGATGTGTTCGAAGCTTAAGATTGATTTTTCGTTGCTTCAGTTTGGTCGGCGATTGTGGTTTCATTGAATCTAGTCGTTTGTCAAAGCTTATATTTAGGATCAGCCGCAGTGCGTTAGCACCCGGTTTAGTTGTGTAGAACCGGACGCTAACGCGTGGTGGCTGATTCAACACTCTAAATAAACAATAGCGCTGACAAACCAATAGATTCATGGTTGCCAACTGATTGAAAAGTAAAGCTGCCTCAAAGCACTTTTGTGTTTTCGAATCAGGCAGTCTGCTTCATTGGTGGAACGGGCTGGTTCTCGTAGTGGTTTCGATAGCGGCGCCGATGCAAACTTGAAATTTGTGATTTGGCGGAGTGAAAAAGTTGGCGGAATTTTCGGCTCCAGTTCTGTCCGCCGTAAGCCAGCCGTTCAATGTCGTCTACGGTGTAACCTTTCTCCAATAAGTCTTGAACCAAAGTCTGATTCATCCGAACCACGGCAATGTTGTTCCAGGTTCGAGCGATTGAGACGACAACGACTATGAAACTGACAAAAATGCCAATCGTTCCGATAACAAAAACTGCTCCCAAGATATCTCCGTCGATGTGTTTGAGTAGTTCCATGAATTCGGAATTTGATTGAGCCAGCATCGCAATTCTCCTGGTTGTTGTTTAAATCTGCGGGATTTGTTGGGTGATTCTTCTGAGGATTGGGGCTAATTCGCAGGGAACCTGGCGATCTTGGTAGGAAAACTTGAAAATTTGAGGAAGTACTCCAAGTTGAATTGATAGCGTCTATTCGGTTGGCACTCCCACGCTTCAAAAGCGTCGATCACATCTGAAAAGATCGAAACAAACACGCATTGCCCATTTTTCCCTCGTCCTGTAACTACTCATCAAGGTTTACATTCGTTCGGATGACTATGCGCGCACTCAAGTCACTGTTGATTTTGATTCTGGGGATTTCTGTCTTGGGGTGCGCGCGTTGGGAAGAGCCCGAAACTCGTTCTCGGCCGATTTTTCCTCAATCGAAAATTGCGATCGACGCCGTTGGATTGGAACTAGGAATAGCTCAACTTGACTCTCATCAGTCAGATTCATTCGAGCAGTTTTGGAAACTTTTGGATTCTCAAGCCTTGCCGTTGGAGTTAAGAAAACGGCTTGATCAAAACGGAATTCGTGCTGCGGTTATGAGTTCGAATCCGCCATCGCTCTTGCACACGTTGGTTGAAGATCAGCCGATTGTCGAATCCGAGTTGAACGAGTTCGAAAAACTACTTCACGCCAAAAGGCTTCTACGTCCCAAGCAACGGATGATCGCGCATGAGCGAATTTCCAATCGCGAAGGACAAGCCCACCCAATTACGATTTCGGAAACTCACTCTCAAGTCAGTTGGGTGATTCAAAATGGTGATCGTCAAACGATCGGAGCAGGAGATTTCGTGCGTGGTGTGATCGCGGTTAAGACGTTTCCGCAAGGCGATGGGTCGGTGCGAATTATTTTCTCGCCTGAGATTCATCATGGAAAACCTCGTCGACAAATTGGTGTCGCCGAAAGATCCTTTTTGCATCGTGAGGGGCAGACAGTCACTCCGGTCAAGGATCTGGAGTTTGAGGTCAAGCTACGTCCTGGCGAATCAATCGCAGTTGCCCCGACGGCTGACATTGATGATGTTGGGAAACTCTTTTTTGGAAGCTACGCCAGCGATGAAAATCAGAAGGTCAAGGGAAGGCCCGTTTCAACGCATCGAGTGCTCTTGATCCGAGTTGTCCAAACGCAGATGGATGATCTGTTTAGTGACGCGAACACTGCGGAAAAACTGACTTCCACAATGCAAAATTGATTTTCGCAGAGTCTGTGGCCCGGATCCGATACTTGATTCTGGGGAGCGAGGCAAAGACTTGGCTCCATCGACTAGGTTGCGGTTAAGATCAACGTTGCCCGTGAACGTTTCTTCGCTAAGATGAACGTATTGAAACTGCTGGCTGACGAATTTGCGATTATTTATCGCATTTCACTTTGGAGCGGTTTTACCTTCCTGGCCCGGCGTTCTCAGGTTTGGGCTTTTCCTTCATCTAATGAGTATTCAAATGGACATTATGAAAAAGTTTGTCGCTGAAATGATCGGAACGTTTTGGCTCGTGTTCGCGGGGTGTGGTTCGGCGTTACTTGCCGCCGGATTTATGACTTCCGATTCGGTTCACATTGGAATCGGATTTGTCGGAGTCTCGCTTGCGTTTGGTTTGACGGTTGTTTCAATGGCCTACGGAATTGGCCATATCTCAGGAGCCCATTTGAATCCGGCGGTTACGCTTGGTCTGTTCTTGGGTGGGCGAGTTCACGTAAAAGATGTGGTTCCTTACATTCTCGCGCAAGCAATTGGTGGCGTGGTTGCTGCTTTTGTTTTGTTTGCGATCTGCAGTGGAGCTCCAGAATACGACGCAAGCACTTACGCAGGTGTTTGCAATGGATTTGCCGAGCACTCGCCGGGCAGTTATTCGATGATGGCAGCTTTTCTATGCGAAGCTGTTTTGACGTTCATCTTTTTGATCGTGATTTTGGGTTCGACTGATTGGAGAGCACCGGCTGGATTTGCTGGACTTGCGATTGGACTTTGTTTGACTTTGATTCACCTGTTTGCGATTCCAGTAACGAACTGCAGCGTAAATCCTGCTCGTTCATTGGGCCCGGCGATCGTGGCGATGACCAATGGGCAATCGTGGCCATTGCAGCAGCTTTGGCTATTCATTGCTGCACCAGCAGCAGGTGCCGCACTTGCAGGAGTCGTTTATCGCTCCGTCTTTCATGCGGCAAATCCAGCCGACAACAGCTAGTCTTTAGAGCAATTGATCAAATTGAAACGACAAAGTGTTCAACGACGCTTTGTCGTTTTTTATGTCAACGAGGTGGCTAAGATCGAATTGAAGTTCTCGATGATTGCCACTTTAAATCGGTCGATGGGGCGTCGGTTAACGAAGGCTTCCAAGCTCTTCAGCAGTGATTTCAATATTGCAAACTTGTCCCGAATCTTCGGAGACTTTTTTGGCGACCAATTCGTTGACGGGGCCCAAGACGTTGAAGTGATCAAACCCTGGTACGACATGTCCGTGAAAAAATGGATTGTCGTTTTGTCGAACCAAATTCAAAAGTGATCCCGCGTTTCCTCCCGACCCTTCGAATGCAAACGTTGGGCACTTGATCGCGTGAAGCCAATTTTCTGGATTGCGAAGTGCCAATTCATTTGAGTCGTTGATGTCGAATGGCAAAATTTCTTGCCCATAGCCGCTGATGTCATCGACTGGCCCAAATGCGAATACTGCCCGGAATCGATTGGAGGATGCGGCGCACAGTAGAACCAAAGTGCCACCGGTGCTATGTCCGCCCAGATAAATTCTATCTGGATCAACAAAGGGTTGTTTCGACAGGTAGTCTGCTGCAGCAAGGATGTCATCGACTTCGCCAAAGAAACATTCGTTGTGTCCGGGATTGTCATTCCCACCTCGCAAGGCAGGGTACATCATCACGACTCCGCTTTTTCGAAACGCACTCGCAGATTGATCATTTGATTTTGGTTGCGGCTGCCAAGCCGTTTCCCCAATTCCGTTTCCGAATCCACCGAACTTCCAAATGATAGCGGGCTGCCGGACGGCGGGATCGTCAGGCTTGGAAACGTATGCAGACATTTGCCCGATCGGCGATTGATACTTGACCAAATCGAATTGTTCGCGCGGTGGTTGGGGAACCGGCGCGTTGTCGCTTTGCTGTTGAGCTAACTTGGTCGTGAATCCTTCTCGCGCTTCAAGCAGCGTTTCGAAAGTTGAAAAGCGATCTTGCGCTTCGAGCTCTGCCACAATTTGGTTTCGCGCAGCTCGGCCAATTAAAAATACTCCCACAACGGCGAGCAAGAAAACCAGGAAGCAACCGCCCCCAAGCAAGCCAAGAATCCACGGCAATGGATTGGAGCTTTTCTTTTGGTTGTCGGTATAGAGTTGAGGCTCGGCGGCAGGTCGACGGCTATCATGGCGTTGGTTGTCGGGGCGATGGTAAGGTGGTGCGGCGACAACTTGTCGAGGAGGTTGGCTTTGAACTGGAGGAGATGACGAAACAGGGTTTGAACTTTGGCCCGTATTCAGTTTCATCTTGCACATTGGGCACTGAACGACTTGGCCCATCAGCTCAGTCGCGATGTTGATTAGCTGCTTGCAACCTGGACACTTTACAACGGAACTCATTCTCACTCCGATCAATTATTCGCGAATAGCCAACGAGTTGGCAACTTTCGATGAAAAACATGAGCGTTCAGTATAACGATTGCAAGGCCGCTATTTCTTGACTGTCTGAGTGGTGGGTCCCGTTTAAGAACGGGAGTTGCCCATTAGCTCTCAACGCTGTTTTTAATTCTGCGATTGATGGTTTGGTCGTTGATTACCGCATCGTTCGCAAACTCGACTCAATCCCTAGATTCGACTGAAACCGTGATTGTGGCTGTGTGTTGGCCATTGAGTTTGTCCGGTTTCAGGCAGATAATGCGGATGTAAATGAACTTCCAAGCCGTAGGTGATTGCGAACCGGTAATCACTTGGAGCATTCAAACTCAACATCCCAAGCGGAGAAACATCATGCCATTGGTACCTCTACGAGTCATTCTCGATCACGCAGCCGAAAACAATTACGGCGTTGCCGCGTTCAATGTGAACAACATGGAGCAGATTCAAGCGATCATGGAAGCCGCAACGGAAACGGATTCCCCCGTTATCGTTCAGGCTTCTCGTGGTGCTCGCTCGTACTCGCAAGACAACTATCTTCGTCACTTGATGTTGGCTGCCGCTGAGTTGTATCCGCATATTCCAATCGTCATGCATCAAGATCACGGCAACAGTGTCGAGACTTGCATGAGTGCCATCGAAAACGGATTCACCTCTGTGATGATGGATGGCTCGTTGATGGAAGACGGAAAGACGCCGGCCGACTACGACTACAACGTGAAAGTCACTGCAGAAGTCGTCAAGCAAGCCCACGCGAAAGGCGTTTCTGTCGAAGGCGAATTGGGATGTCTAGGTTCGCTTGAGTCTGGCGAAGGCGAACAAGAAGACGGTCATGGTGCCGTTGGAACTCTCACCAAAGAGCAGCTGCTAACGGATCCTGAAGAAGCCGAACGATTTGTGGCCGAAACTGGGTGCGATGCTTTGGCTGTTGCCATCGGAACCAGCCATGGTGCTTACAAGTTTACACGCAAGCCTGATGGTGAAGTGTTGGCGATGGATCGAATCGAAGAGATTCACAAACGACTTCCTAACTGCCACCTCGTAATGCACGGAAGTAGTAGCGTTCCTCAAGAGCTTCAAGATATCATCAATGAGTTTGGCGGAAACATTCGACAGACTTGGGGTGTTCCGGTTGAAGAGATTCAGCGTGGTATCAAGAGTGGCGTTCGTAAAATTAATGTTGATACTGACAACCGATTGGCGATCACAGGCGCGATTCGAAAAGTACTGACTCAGTCTCCTGAGAAATTCGATCCACGTGATTACCTTAAGCCTGCTCGTGCCGCGATGAAGCAGGTTTGCATCGATCGCATGACTCAGTTTGGCCAAGCCGGCAACGCATCCAAGTTGCGTGAAACGGCAAAGGCATAGAGTTCGGTGGTTCGATTGGCGCAGTGCCAGAGAATCGATGGTTCTAGTTAGGACTACCGTTTTTTGAACAATTACGAGTCGCGGCTGAATTAGGTTGCGGCTCGTTTTATTTTCCAATTGAGTTTTTCCATGGCAACGATAGATATTGATTCTGTGACCAAGCCCCTTGCTTGGGTCGACAAGCGTGAGCAATTGCTGCTCGCACCTTACGCGATGCGCAGTGTCAATTCCAAAGGACGTGCTCATCCCGAGACGGAGCACGCCTATCGTGGTCCGTTTCAGCGCGACCGGGATCGGATTCTGCATTCTTCCGCTTATCGGCGGCTCAGTGGGAAGATGCAAGTCTTTACAGGCGAGATGGGCGACTATCACCGAACGCGTCTGACCCACACCCATGAAGTTGCCACCATCGCGCGTACCATTGGTCGCACATTGGGACTGAATGAAGATTTGATCGAGGCGCTCGCGCTAATGCACGACATCGGGCACCCTCCTTACGGTCATGCCGGCGAAGATGCATTGGATGAATGCATCTCTGACGATGGCGGATTTTCACACAATCAGTTTGGATTAACCATCGTTCAGGAAATTGAAATTCGGTTTCACGAGTTTCCTGGTTTGAACCTGACACACGAGTCGTTGATGGGGCAGCTTTGCCGTGTAGACAAAAATCTCAAAGGGCAGAAGCCCTTGCTCGAAGTCCAGCTTGTTGATGCGGCTGATAGTACGACCTACGACGCCCATGACGCGGACGACGCAATCAAGCTTGGTTTGGTTTCGATCGAAGATATGACTCATCTGAGCCTCGTCTCAGAGTGTCTTGACTATGTGAAGAAAAACTATTCTTCGTTGAACAAGGAGCTTTTGCGGAAAGCTTTGGTCCATCGTCTGATCGAGCGCCAAGTGACGAGTTTGCTGATTCATTGCGCCAGCGAACTTAATCGTTATGATTTTCAAAGTATCGAAGAGGCTCTGGAAAGTGACTTTGTGATTGGGCATCCTGCGGATGTTGCTGAGCAAAAGCAAGAGCTGGAAAAATACTTGTATGAAAACGTTTATCGCCATCCGTCGTTGATCGAAATTCGCCAAAAAGCCCAATCAAGAGTCAAAGAAATGTTTGACGTTTATTGCGGGGACGTAAGTTTATTTCCCAAGAAATACCAGCCCCGGGCCGAACACGTTGGGGTTCGAAGATTGGCTGTTGAGTATATTGCTGGAATGACCGATCACTTTTTTGAAGAAACCTATTCCAGGATCGTTGGTTAAACAAAACAAGGTTTCACAATTGAATTTCTCGATTGTAATTGTTCCTGAAACGAGCAGCTTTCTGGGTTAGAGACTACCTTTTCCACAATTCTCGTCTTAAGATGAAAACTGAGACGGTACATGAAATCAGCGCGACGCTTAAAGCACTAACCATTCGGATAGTCTATGCGCATCTCGGCACAATTTATCGCTGAGACCGACGTTCGATTTTTTATTCAATGACGCTGGGCTTTTTATCGCCTTTGTCATACAAGTAGAAAGTTTTATCAAATGGCACTTTGGATTTTGCGAGGGCTCTTTTTGTTGATCGCGATTGGTATGGGACTTTCCCTTACCGTCGGAGAGCAAATTGGCGCCGTCGAAGGCGTTGACACGACTGGCAGCGGCACCGGTCGTTGGATCGTTTTCGTTATGTTTATTCTCGGATCAATTGGCGCAGTTTGCTTGGATATCTTTATCCAGCGAAAGCGAATCGATATGATTTCCAGCGTCTATTTCGGCTTGGTTGTCGGTTTATTCCTGACTTACGTTGTGAACCTTGCACTTGAGCCGCTGTTTGGAATGGGATACGGCATCAATATTGGTGGCTCCATTATTAACCCGGACTCGCTTCGAAAGCTGGTGGTTTCGTTTGCTGGCATCTCATTGTGCTACGCCTGCGTCAGCCTCCTTTGGCAAACGCGTGACGATTTCCGATTTGTGATTCCCTACGTTGAGTTCAGTAAAGACGTCAAAGGCTCAAAGCCTTACGTGTTAGACACGAGCGTTGTGATTGACGGGCGAATTGCTGACATCATCGAAACTGGCGTCGTAGATAACCAGTTGATCATGCCTCGTTTCGTTTTGTCGGAACTTCAAGGGATTGCCGATAGTAGTGACAAGATGCGACGGGCTCGCGGCCGACGTGGACTCGACGTTTTGGATCGCTTGCGAAATAACCAAGATATCGACTTTAAGATCTATGATCGAGAGTTGCCTGAGATGCAGGGGCAGCCTGTTGATATGAAATTGCTGTTGTTGGCTCGTCACCTTGAGGGGAAAGTCGTGACCGGCGACTTCAATCTCAATAAAGTCGCCAAACTGCAAAACGTGCCGGTGATCAATCTCAATGAGATTGCCAATTCACTAAAGCCAGTATTTCTTCCCGGTGAAATAATCAAACTCCGAATCGTAAAAGCCGGCGAAGGTCCAGGCCAGGGCGTTGGCTATCTCGATGACGGAACGATGATTGTCGTCGAAGAAGGGCGTGATCACATTGGCAAAGACGTGAACATCACGGTGACCAGCATGTTGCAAACCAGCGCAGGTCGAATGGTATTTGGCAAGTTCGACTCGTCGTTGTAAGGGCAGGACACGAGTTAATTCGTGTTCTTTCAATTATCGGAAAACGTTTCCAAATCGATTGGTTGGTTGCCGACGTAATTTGGACAGCGTCAGTCAAACGGAGAAATTGCGTTCATCCATTTGGCCCAAGAATCGCTGGCTGCTCCAAAAGTTTGAGTAAGCCGCGTGCGATAGAATGAAAGTTTCAAAAGACAGGCATGTTTCAACTGTCTAATAATCTGTTGCAAGAATTGCAATTTCTCGGTTATGCTTGGTCGCTTAATCCTTGGTGTTTTGGACAGAGTAGCTCTTGGATTAGGTAGTTTTAAGTCAAGTTTTGCTTGCTTTTGTACCGGAAAACTCTGCTTTTTCTGCCTATTACAGTTGTCGTACAGCCAACCAAGTTGCGATAATCTGAGAATCCATGATTCAAATAATTCCATCAATGACCAAATTGCTTAGAACAGTTGGCGCCGTCGCCGTGCTGTTCTCGTTGATATTTGCTTCCTCAAGCAGCTACCACCTACTTGAAGAATGTGCTCAGGAAGTCGTCTCCCACGAAGTTAAGCTGTTGCCAGTTCGCAAAGAAGACGAAGAGTGTGGCCGCGTCAAATCAAACGACCTGTGGACTGGTTGTTGTTTACAAGCTCGCCCGCGGAACCTAATCACTCGCACATCACGACCTATCGTTTCTCGATTCGAGAGAAATGATATGAACGGATTGGGAACGTATTTGTTGATTTAGGCTGCTTCGTACGCTCGTGTCAGGCAATGCCACGAATATCTAGAGGTTCTTTGGGCCAAGGCGTTGTCTTTGCCATCTCGAACCGCGTTTCGTACGAATTCAATCGACAGTCGTTACTTCTTTAAATCAATATTACAAGAGGATTTTAAAATGGGACTTTCTTCAGGAATAGAAAAATTTCAAGCATCGGTATTTCCAGGAATGGAAAACGAATTTAAAGAGCTTGGAAACGGGCAATCACCTGAAACGCTTTTCATCACTTGCTCGGATTCGCGGATCGATCCGAATCTCCTGACACAAACAAAGCCTGGCGAATTGTTCGTGATTCGCAATGCCGGAAATATTGTTCCCAAGCCTGGCACCGGCGAACTGTCTGTCGAAGCGACGATTCTGTACGCGGTTGAGATTCTGAAAGTCAAGACCATCGTTGTCTGTGGTCATTCACATTGCGGCGCCGTCACCGGGCTAATGAATCTTGATTCGCTTGAGTCAGTGCCGGCAATTAAGGATTGGGTGCTGAAAAGCGAAAAGGTTCTTAAGCGAATCAACACCGAAGATCCGTGTGTCAATGAAGGGATCCGTGAGAACGTGTTGCTTCAGCTCGAACACTTGATGGAGTACCCTTATGTGAAAGCCGCCACTGACGCAGGGCGACTCAAGCTAGAGGGATGGGTTTACGATTTTGAAAATGGAAAAGTCGAGTTTCTTAGTTCTGAACTCGCGTAGATTTGAACTTCCTTACTTTCAAACTAAGTCAGAGGCGTTCAGGTTGATTTTCTGACGAAAACGAAGGCTTGATTGGAACCGCCTTTTAAGCCAGTTATTACGAATCAGTTTTTACAAAAAGTGCCGTCTTCCAACGCACTTCACAAGATAAGTACACAATATTAAGGCAATCCAGAACACATGATTAGCGAAATTAAACATTGGAAAACAGACGTCCCGTCTGGTTTGGTTGTTTTCCTCGTAGCGATTCCTCTATGCCTCGGAATTGCCTTGGCTTCTGGCGCTTCTGCCATGTCGGGCATTATCGCAGGAATCGTTGGTGGATTGATCGTCACTCTGTTCAGTGATTCTCCCTTGGGAGTAAGTGGACCAGCAGCTGGCTTGGTCGCCATCGTTCTGCCTGCAATCAATCAATTGGGTTTTCAGAATTTCCTGCTGGCAGTCGTGTTGGCTGGTGTGTTTCAGTTTCTGCTTGGTGTTTTTAAAGCGGGCACAATCGGATACTACTTTCCGACTGCGGTCATTAAGGGGATGCTGGCCGGGATTGGCTTGATCATCATTTTGAAACAGATCCCACACGCGTTCGGCTACGACAAGGACTTCGAAGGCGATTTGGCATTCCAACAAGCTGATGGATACAACACATTCACAGAAATCGGGCACGCATTGCAGTCGATCACGCCGGCAGCGGCCATTATTACGTTCGTCTGTATCGTGATTTTGATTATCTGGGAAACGAAGTTCATGAAGAGCTTCAGTTTTTCGAAGATCATTCAGGGGCCGCTTGTGGCGGTGGTTGCGGGAATCGTGCTCAACCTGTGTTTCAATTCGGTTGGCAATTTAAAGCTCGAAAAAGATCACTTGGTACAGCTTCCGGGTAGTATCGAATTCGTTTATCCCCACTTTGACCCAACTGCGATAACTTCAGCGAAAATGCAGCTCGGACACGGACCTGGCGCCGAATCTGACCATGGAAGTCAGGAGTCTGCTGCCCATGCACTTGAGCAGGCGGGAGCAAAGCTCAAGTCGCTTGAAGATGTTGTGACAAGTATTTCGGAGCAAGAACAAAGAGATCGTTTTGAACCTGTTTTGGCAAGTCTACGTGACACGCTTCAAACACCTGATTCAGCTTCGGAAACGCCAGCGGGAGTTACGCCTTACCGAGC
>CAYMFZ010000079.1:0-14355 GCA_964389585.1 uncultured Pirellulaceae bacterium
TCATTGCGATGGAGGTAAGCACTAGCTGCAACGGCCACCCCAGCAACGACTGTTTTTGGAATTCCAACAATCAGATAGGCAAATCCCGATACAGAAAATAGATTGCGCCGCCAACTTCCTGACGCCAACCTAGTTGCGTCTGGTGCCACCCGTTTAGCCACAAACATTGGGCCAGTTTGTATCCAATGTGAGCCCACGCCAACAAACATCAACAATGCCATCAGTGGAAATAGCACGCCAAGTGACGAAAACAAAACATCTTGGATCTGTTCGGTGATCTCAGCGGAGTTGACTGAAATATTTGAGCCAGCGTTGCTCCACGATGTACTCGTCCAGTTTCGCAACCAAAACCCAACCTGTCCGAACAAGAGATAAGCTGACGTGATCGCGCCCAGCATTTGAATGGCGGCGGCGAATTCAAAACTTTTGGCGACATCTCCGTCACGCCGGGCTTGAAGTTGTCGCGTCGGCGTGGCATCGTGAACTTGATCCCCTGCACTCTCGCTCATCGTTGCCCCGTTTCGATTTTCGAGTCATTCGTCGCGTTGCTAATCATGGCAATAAAGTGATCGAGGTCGTCAACGAATAACCAAACGCTACCACCAAGCGTGAAAAAGACAGCAAGCAACATGACAACAAGATTGGAGCTTAAACCAAGTCCAAGCAAATTCATTTGGGGGTAAGTTCGGCTCAACAAACCAATCACGAGAGTCGCAATCATCAACGCCGCGACGGCAGGCGCGACGCCACGCAGTGTCAAAATCAAGCTTTGTTGAAGCAATTCTGTCACCAGACTCAAGACATTCTCGGATTGCAGTTGAGTTCCCAGCGGCAACTGAACGAAAGTATCAAGCGTTGCCGAAACCACTAGCTCGGGCCCACCAACAAGCGCGAAAGCCGCCAAAGAGAGTATCCCAAACATCTGGCTGACCGGGGAAGACTTTTGGCCCGTCAATGGATCAAGCGTTTCTGAAATCTGAAGACCCGCCATTTGTCCGATTACGGTGCCGACCATTTGGGCAGCCGCAAACATGATCATGACACCCAATCCCAGCAGTGATCCAATTACGACCTCGGAGAAAATCGCTCCAATGATTTGGCCCTGATCAGAAACGGTTATCGAAGAAGCATCAATCAGCGGAAAAGCAGTCAGTGTCAGCACGATAGCAATGCCAGCGCGAATCTTGATTGGAACGGAGCGGTTACCGAAAATCGGAGCGGTAAAGACTACGGCTGCAACGCGAGCAAACGCCAATAGAAAAAAGATTGCGGTATCAATTGAAATCGCAGAATCCATGACTACCCATCCAAATCATTCTGATTCGTTTTGGATTTTTCCGATTTGATTGAGCGGTAGTGAGGAAGAATGAAGGGTGATTTGGTTGGCGTTTGTTGTGGCTGATTCAAAAGATGGATTGGATTGTTGACTGGAGACACAGCGGAGTTTTCGTCATCCATTTTGTTGGGAGCTGTGGGCCAACTTGCAAATTGCGAGGAGGCGATTCGTTCCGGTGCTGATAGATTCGACTTTGTTTGCATTTGAGTCGATTGGTGAGTCGGTTGTTCAGAGTCAGGGAACATTCGTGTGGGAGAATTGGAGCTTCCAGCCCATTGGCTCATCGGCTTTTCAAATGATTGTTTGGCGAACGCCATCATATTGTCCGTTAACCATGGCAGACAAAGCCCAATCAGAATGACCAGTAATAGAATCTTGGGAACGAACGAAACCGTCTGATCCTGAACCTGCGTCATGGCTTGGAATACACCGATCAACAAACCAATCACTAGACTCGCTGCGAGAATTGGACCGCCAACCATCATGCAAGTCTTAATGGCTTCGCGGCTGAAGTCGATGGCGTCGTCTGGGTTCATCAAATTTCTTTCTTGTATCCGAGTCTTGTCTGAGCGCAGTCGTGAATTGAAAACGGGTCAGGTAAAGGGCGCGAAACTTTGCAGCAACATTCCAATAACCAGGTTCCAACCATCCACAAGAACGAACAGAATCAGCTTGAGCGGAAAGCTGACCATGGTTGGTGGCAGCATTAGCATTCCTGTTGAAACTGTGACCGATGAGACAACTAAATCGAGAACCAGGAACGGTAGGAAGATCTGAAATCCGAGCAGGAAGGCAACTTTCAATTCACTTACCAAGAACGCAGGCAGCAAAACATTGATCGGCACGTCCTTGGCACTGCTGGGTGGCGTCATGGAGTGGTCAGGCAAATATTTGTAGAACAAAGCAACCGACTCGCTGTTGTCGGCGGCTTCAATCTGGTTCGCCATGAATGTCTTGACGGGCACAATGCCGCGTTCCCAAGCCTCCTCCCAACTAATCCCGTTTTCCGATTGGGTGTAGGGATCAATCGCTTCCGTTTTGACTTGATTCCAAACGGGATACATTACCAACATCGTTATAAACAACGAAAGCGCCGTCAGAACTTGGGTTGGAGGAAGTTGCTGGGCACCAAAGGCCTGTTTGAGCAAAGTCAAAACGACGATCACGCGAACGTAACAAGTTGTCATTAGCACAATCGCGGGAGCAAGGCTGAGCGTCGCCAGCAGCAATGCGACCTTGATCGAGGAAGCGAGGCCCTCACGTGATGTGAGCTGATCGGTTTGCCCGTTGAAAAGATCGTTGCCAAAAGTTGTTGACCCTGAAGTCGAATCGTTTGTGGGCGAACTGGCTGTTGCTTCGTCGGCGGCAGGTTCTTCATAGCTCGCTAACCCAATTTGATGACGGATGTCAGCGGTCAATTGATTCTGTTGAAGCGTTGGTTGATTGTCTGGTTCAACGATCGAGCTTGGGCGATTGGCGTAGACCTCTTGGCCGAATGAATTCGATGGCTGACTCAGCGGTTGCAACTCATTTCCACCTGACCAGCCATTTGGATCTGGTTGTTGGGCTTGGATAGTCGTCGCCGCGAGAAACCAAATCGCAAAAAACGCGATTGGTTGTAGCAGGTGAATTGATTGTAGATTTTGTGTTTTCACGTTAGTCACCTTAAGCCTCGAAGACAGTGCCATTGGGCTTCGCAGCCTGCTCCAACGTTCGCAGAATGTTGGCAAGATTGCTTGAGTTGGTGGACGAGTCCGCAGTTGTCGAGGCTCCGGCATTGGTCGATGCGTTGTTTGGAGCAACTAAGTTTCTTGCGGCCTGCTGGATTGCCGCGATGTGATTACTCGAACCCTGATTGGTTGAACCCTGATTGGTTGAACCCGATGTGCCCGATCCAATCATTCCGACTGAGTTCGATCGTTTTTTATTTTTACCCGGACAAAGCGACGCCAAGTATTCAACTTCCGTCGGATCAGTGATTTCGCCAATCGGCTGTGTTCCTTCTGGGCTGTTCATTAAGAGCAGTAGCTTGCTGCCCAGCCGAACAAGTTGCAGGCTTCTTCTCGTGCCAAAGGGAACTTGTCCCAAGACTTCGATGACCTCGGGAGGAAGACCTCGACCTCCGTTTGGATTGATCTTTCGCATCACCCAGACAAACGCAAAATAGATACCCAGAACCAAAGCAAGGCTGCCCAACATTTTTCCAATGTCAGCCGAGCCCGTAAGCGACTTTAGTTTGTTCGACCAGCTTCCACCTTGGTTGAATGCAGCCATGAACCCAGATACCTTGTCGCCCGCTGACGATTTCAAATTGGCAAACATGCTGGCCGTTGAATCCAGTGTCGATTCCACGCTTGCATCTACAGCAACCGCTCCGACATTGGCTGGTACTTCTAGTTTTGCAGTTCGAATTCCCGGATCGAACGCGTGTGGCTCGGAAGGAAAACTCGACGACGGAATTACGTTCGAAACCGGTCGGTGGTTGTTTGTTGGAGCCTGCGTATTGGTAGGTGGTTCCCATTGGTTGGTCTGGCTTGAAGCGTTTGCAGAATTCCGTAACGGCGCGAAATTGCCTTGGGCAAACGTATCGGAGCTGGCCAATAGGATTGTGACGAGTGTCAGCGCAGAGAGCGAACTTTTGATTTTTAAAATTTGATTCATCTCAAGCGCCTTCCCTGACGATACTGATGATGGGCCGATATCGAGACGCCCATTCCTTGGGCATTCAAAATTGTTTGCGGCCGAATGCAAACTTCTTCGATTTGGCGGGCAACGGCAAGTCCAATCGTTGCTAGCGATTCAATCAAACGCTAACAAACGATTCAGCTCTGGCTGGTATGTGGAACACGTCAAGCATCAAAACTCAGGGCAACTCGTTTTGATTGCAGCCACTACGTTTCGATCAAGCGGCGTCGCGAATCCAAGCTTGAATGACTTTTGCGGCCGCATCTGGATCCTTCTCGATTAATTTCGTCAATCGAACTTCCGAGTTGGTGTCTGTCGCCACGGCGTTCGTAGAGTTGAGTGAAAGAACATCGCCATCTGATTCAATAGAATCATCTTGTGGTGAAACGTACTCCGGTTTTCTCGTAACAATCGAAAGCAGCATCAATCCAATGATTAAGACGGCGGCTGAGGGCCAATTTTGAATTGCGAATTCTTTTAGCTTGGCTGTCCAAAGCGGCGATTTCACAACGGGTTCGCGGATCAGATTGACAGCGATTGCTGGAGTTGAGCCACGGAAGTTTACGTTGGGAAGAATTGGCCGAACCTTTTGGATGATTTCCGTTTGAAGCTTGGCAAATTTTGCCTGCGTCTGGTTTTGGATTGCTGTTTTGTAGTCAACTTTGTTGTTCGAAAGCGTTGAAGCGATTTTGGGTTCACCAAAAAGCTGGTGGACGAGGACTTGGGGAACTTCAATCGAGACGAATACTTCTTTTTCTACCGACTCGACTGGTGTCGTGTTTGAAACTTGTTGGATTACAGGTTTTGATACAACGACTGGCTCAGGATCGAACGACTCAATCGACGCGAAACTGTTTGCTCCTGCCGTCGGAATAGGTGCCGATTCAATGACTGGCGGAACGAAGACTTTGGCTGGCGTTTGAGCCGTCATGTCGGCTTCCACAGGTTTGACGTCGACTTGAACAGAGACTTTTAACCCTGGATATTGCTTCAAAATTTCGCGAATTTGTGTCTCGTAATGGCGTTGCTCTTCATGGGCAACGCGTCGGTAGTGAACTTGTAAGCTTGATTTGGGGTCGAGGTCTTCCTGGTGAGCAAAACCTTCGCTTAAGTCAATGACAACGATGTTTTGAGTGTCGAGACCAGCAACAGCACCACCAATCATTCGCTTGACAGTGTCGACATGTTGGTTCGAAAGCGAAACATTTGTGGGGGTTCGGATTGAGACAACCGCCGACTGCTCCGCTTGCTCGAACGCTGAATGGGAGTCGGATTTGTCCATCTCAAACCAGGCTTGCTCGACGAACGGAAGCCGCAAAACCATGTCGCGGATTTGGTGCTTTTTCTCTGCGCGTTCAATCGAAAGCTGTTGTGTTCGTGACAAAAATGGATTGACCGAAGGGCGATCTTCCTTATCAGTTTCTCGAAGTTCCTCAGGGATCGCGTCTTTGTCAGCGACGGCTTGAAGGTATTGGGCGTGATGTGCAACGGGCACCATCAAGCGATGCTCTTCAAGTTCATACTCGCTCAAGCCGGATTGGCTTAAGGCGATTTGCATACGTTGGAGGTCGCTTGTGCAAATCGTTGCGTTGGCAAGCAACTCACACATTCGAGGTTTTTGCTTGAGGTTGTTGACTTGCAAAACTGCGAGCACTGCCAATACGAGAGCTCCAATTAGGAAACCTCGAACTCGTCGATTGCCAACTAGTTGCATCATTCGAGAGGTGAAATTTTTCGCGTCCATCAAGTTTCTCCAGTTTGCAATCGCATTTTGCGATTAGAAGACGACGAATTTTCTGCACGCGAGTGTTGCCGCAGAAAATCGTGGCGTGCTTTTAGCGGAATCCCAAGCAAACTGTCAATGCCGTTCAGCATTGGGCTTACGTTGTTGGCTGACGGGCCGAAGCGGAGCGCGAATAGTTGTCTGCGGTTGGCAGCAGACCGACGCTATTTCACGGAGTGAATTGCCACAGTGAAGAACGGACGCAGAAGATGCGAACGAGATGGTGACTTGATCAGGTTAAGGAAGGCGCTGCAAAGATTCAGACTACTACAGAATCAATCGTTTCCATGACCCACTTATTCATGTCTGATAGCGTTTTGGGATTCAAGCAATCGTCGCTTGGATACTGACGCAATGTGACTGAAAAACCGGCAATGTGAAGCAACCTAAGCTGTTGGCACAGCGTGTCTTGCGCAAACTCTTCGTCTTGGCGACTGTGGGCCCAAAAGACCGGAAGGTTGCGAGATTCAGACCATTGTTGCAGTGGTTTTTGACCATCGGGAATGGGCCCATTGATCGACATGACACCAGCGAAAAGTTCTGGCCGCTCGAAAGCAATTCGAAATGCCATCGTGCCGCCGGTACCCGCTCCAGCGATAAAAATTCGATTGGCGTTGATGTTAAATCGTTCCGAAGCAGAATCAATTGCTGCCAAAACGGAATCGTGAGCCATCTCGATGGTGTCAGGCTCCTGCTCCCAGTAATAACCAGCCTCAAAATTTCCGATTGGCGATTGCGGAGCGACGCCAACGAAATTTCGCATGCTCGCTTGAGGAAGGATGCGATGGACTTCGGAAGAAGCCTCGCCGTCAGAATGCAACCAAACAATCAATGGATACGAATAGTTCTTTTCGTAATGCATTGGAACGAACAGCGAAAATTCGTCCGAACGATTGGTCAGCTTATCAAGTTGAAGAATGGATTGCTTGTCGGTCGTCTCAAAACCGGGCGAGTTCTTGTTTGAAGTCGCCAACGGGCTAATCTTGATTCTATTCATGCGTCTGTCGGGTCTCTTGACTGACGGAAGTGACAAAGAGTGTCGAAGTTTTTAAGACAGTTGGAGACGAATGTCAACTGCACAAAATGACTTGGAGAAATCGAATTTGCTGTGACGCAAAACCTAAGCATTTTGTGCAAATGATCTAGCCAATATTTCGGGTTTCCGCACATCAGCTAAGTGCAATCACGAACTGTTTTGATAAAAGAACGATCAAAAAAAGTCAGATCGAATCCTTCTCGCTAGCAAGGAATTTTGCTACTTGACTATCGTTTAGATGAAGAGTTCTTGCGTCGAGATGGAAACGATCAGCTCGTTACAACAAGTCTTTGACTTCGTCACGTTCTTCTTTGAGCTCAGCCAAAGTTGCGTCCATTTTTTCGCGACTGAATTGATCGATCTCCAAGCCCTGAACAATTTTGTATTCGCCGTTTTCGCAAGTGCATGGAAACGAGTAGATCAGTCCTTCATCGATGCCGTAACTGCCATCGCTAGGAATTGCCATGCTTACCCAATCGCCTTCGGGCGTCCCTAATTCCCAGCTCGCAAAATGATCGATTGCGGCATTCGCAGCCGAAGCGGCACTTGAGGCTCCACGTGCTTCGATGATCGCGGCTCCACGCTTTTGTACCGTTGGAATAAACGTTTCCTTGTACCACTTTTCATCAACAAGATCGGAAACTTTCTTGTCACCGATGACTGCGTCACTGATGTCTGGATATTGAGTTGCAGAGTGATTGCCCCAGATAGTCATCTTCGTGATTTCGCTCGAATGCGAATCAGTTTTTGCAGCCAATTGGCTGAGCGCTCGATTGTGATCCAATCGAGTCATCGCAGTGATGTTTCCATGCTTGATGCTCGGGGCATTGGCCATCGTGATCAGCGCGTTTGTGTTGGCGGGGTTGCCAACGACCAAGACCTTGATGTCTTTCTTGGCATGATCGTTGATGGCTTTTCCCTGAACTGAAAAGATCTTGGAATTCGCGGTCAGCAAGTCTTTGCGTTCCATTCCCTTCTTACGCGGCATGGCACCAACCAGCAAAGCGTAGTCAGCGTCTTTGAATCCAACGTTCGGATCGTCTGTGGCAACGATCCCGTGCAGAAGCGGGAAAGCGCAATCATCCAACTCCATCACGACGCCTTTCAGGGCATTCATCGCAGGAGGGATTTCCAAAAGTTGAAGAATGACTGGTTGGTCTGGCCCTAACATATTTCCAGCCGCGATTCGAAAGAGCAATCCGTAACTGATTTGACCTGCTGCGCCAGTAACCGTAACTCGAACCGGAGTCTTCATTCATCTTCCTCGATTGAAACTGTCTTGGCTAATAAAACCAAGAAATGTGAAGTAACAAAAATGTACGACAACTTGAAAGCGAACATCTTAGCGTCCGTTTCGTTTTTCGAGTAGCCACCCGCTAGATTTCACCTCCGTGAAAGTTCCAAAATATGGCGGAACGATCGAAACGATGAGCACGTTTTTATTGATGGACGCGTCTGGATTCCCAGTGCAGGAGATTTACGATTCGTCGATTCCTGCGAGGTCGATCCGATCGGGCAAAGAACTCAAGATCTCTGCGCCGGGCGTTTCGCGTTTTCGGTCTGCAACTCGATAAGTCCAAAGCAGGATGGCCGTGCCGGCGATCAGCGTGACTACAAAAATAGTCAGAATCCAATTGAGTTGATTTGCCTTCGTGGGGATTTCAACTGGCAGTTTGGCCATGATTAAAGGGCTGACTTGGCCGGACGCATTGACGGCGTCTGTCTTGTCGGATTGGTACTTCCAGAATCGAAAGAAGTAGCCTTCAATGTCGAATTGCTTTTTCTCAATGTCCTTTGGTTGCATACCCGGCGGAAGTTCTGTGCAGCAAACAGTTACAGGAAATTTGCGGTAATCTAACTGCTCACCGTCTTTGCTGTTGATGACGACTTTAGCACCATCAAGATCTGGAAAAAGCATCAGTTGATAATACTCGGTGACTCCAAGTCGTTCTCGAATGTCACTGTGCTGAATTGGAATAACGGAGCATGTGCGCACGACGCCTTGGATGTGAGCGAAGTGACCAAAGTTCGCATTCGCGTTTTGCATGATCTGGACAAATCCCAGTTTTGATTCTCCCTGCGGCGCGGATGAACTTTCCATCTTTTTGACTGCGCTGATGAATTGAAAGAACGCTTCCGCATCCTTGCTGCCCAAAGGTTTCGTGTTGTTTTGTCGAACGGAATCAAGCAGCCCAATGTCTAATCCATGTTTCGCCAGTTGAGTTAATGAGGTGCTTGCATTTGCGGACGATTGTGTCGGATACCAGGCGAGTCCATCCGTCACGAAAACCGGATGAGCGTCCTCAGGTTGTGCCTGTGAGTTGTTGGCCCGGCTTGTCCGGCCGTAGAGAAATCCCGTGATACGAATCGGTTCGTCTAGGTCGGAATCAGGCGAAAGTGAACTAGGAACTGTGCGTGAGAGGACAGTAATTCTCTTTGAAAACTCATCGCTCGAATCTGAATCATTGCTCGCTGGCAGTTCGCAATGACAAACGTAGACTCCTTTGATTTCTTCATGTTGCGTCGTGTTTTGAAAGCGATGTTTCTCGATTCGTAACAGGCGTGCCGGTCGATCGAAAACCCAAAGTCTATAATCTGAGGTCTGCTCATGAATATCCCGCCAGCTCACATCGCGTGAATATTGGCTGTACTTGTTGCGAGTCTCAGGAGACGTGCGTTTGACTCGATACAGCAACTTTTTCAAGATCGGGGCATCGAGGTCTAGCGAGGCATCATCGGAAATTTCGTAAGACTCACTGACAGAAAAGCCCGACAGTTCGATCGGTTTCTCGTCATGCTCTTGATTGAACGGGTGTACCGCAAAAACCGAAGCAACTGGCAAAGTCAAAAACAAGAGAGTCAGAATCGACTTCAGCCTAAACGATCTTAAGCACGAAAGTCTTCTAAGTTTCATTCGATTCTGTCTCGTAAAGCTCCATGACTCGTTCGCGATCTGATTGAACATCTGGGTCATGTGATAGCTCCTCAAGCGTTCGGTCAATTTTCGTTTTCATCTTTTTACCTGGCGTATACGGTTTCGTTTTCGAATTGCGAAAAGCGATCCATACAAGTCCTGTGGCAATGATAGGAATCAAAGCAAAAAATACCATCAGCGTACTACGTGACGGCTGCCAACGATCCACCGCTGTGAACTGAGTCGACTCAACTGGGGCCATTGATTGGGAAATGATTAGTGGACAATTCAAAACGGAACCATCTGCAGCGATGTAGTTTCGGACCTTGAAAAAGTAGCCTTGCAACCGGACGTGCTCGTTGAGTTCCAAATCTTGCTCACCGATTTCGGGAAAGCCTTCTGGCAGTGAATTGGCGTAAACGCAGTAGGGGCCAAGCTTGGTTTCGTGCGGACGCATCCAAATTATGTAATAGTGAGAAAAACCCAGTTCGCTGGACTCGTCAAGTTTTTCTTTTCTAGCACGGCGAACCCAGCCTTCAACTTCGATGGCTCTCCCACGGTAGTAATCGGGTTGCCCTACCAATTCAATTCGCGTCACCGATTGAGGTTCAGGCACTTCGCCCGCGAGCGTCTTTTCCCAAATACGTTTCCAAGCCGCTGGGTCGCCCTTCCAACCGATCGAAGTTCGATCTTCGACTTGAGCATAGATCAAAGGATCCAAGACACTTTGTAATTTTTCGACCGCTTTGAGTTGGCCAATCGTGAATTCTTCACCGCGCGAGGACGCTTCTAGAGCAGGTTGGACTGTCTCCCAAATTTCGGCTGACTCATACATCGCGTTGGCCAACTTTGTCGTTTCCGCTGTGCCATTGGGAGCGATCGAAAGCTTGTCAAACAAGTCTTGCTGATACTGATCGCGTAGACGACTGAGCAAGCGAGTGATTTGTCGCGCAGATTCCTGATCTGAGGCAGGAATGGACTGACCAAGCCGGACGTTTTTCACAAGCTTCAACAAAGTCGTCTGTTGGGCAGGATTCATTTTTCGGAAAGTCGTATTCCAAAACGTTTTGGCCGCCGTTGGATAATCGACCTCTTTGGTCTTCAGCATCGAGGGAGGGATTGATTGGTTGGCTTGGTTGGCAATCTGAATCGAACGATTCGATGATAGACTAGAAGTCACGTCCTCAGATTCTTGAGGCGAATCTCCAGTCGCCTGCGTTTGATTCGTTGGCTGAGTTGGCCGCTCCGAGTTTGGAGTCTCGCCCATTCGAATCGTATTGGCGTCATCTTGGATTTGGCTTTTGGACTGGCCTGTCTTGTCGAAACCCATCCACTCCCATCGTTCGGGTTTGCCCGCTTCGACCATTAGAAAAATGACCAACAACAACATGGCAAACAGCATCGTCAACTTAATTCGAATCGCACGTGATGCGCGTTCGTTAGTTGTCGCATTCGACTTTGGCCGAATGGGATCGTCTTCTGATTGAGTTGATTGGTCGAAACGCATTTGATACGGACCCTTGTTCAGATTTTAGTTTCAATTGTATCCGACATGAAATTCTGAGCGAATCCAACAGTTGCAATTCAAAAATGTCGTTTGTAGTGTGATTGTACGGCCGCGCCTCAGAATCGAACAACTTGATTCGACGTAGCTTGAGTTTTTGATCAAAATTGAACAGCGTCAAATCGCGAATCCTCTCAAGCATAATCAGCAGGGCGTCTGCTGCGTGGCCGACTTATTTTTCTCGCTTGCCACAGCATTGATGGTAAAATAAAGGGGCCTTCCACTCCAAAAGTTGGTGTCGCCATCTTCGCTTCCTCTATTTGCCTCGGGCAGCACCTCTCAGTTTTTGTAGTGCGCGTTTTTTTCTTGCGGATTGCCGAAATTGACTACGTAGTTAAGAATAGTTAACCCGGTAATGCTTCGACTCAAGAGCCGAATCGCATTTCGTGGATTAAGCCCAACAACAAGCTCAACCTCAACCACGAGGACTCTTTCTGTGAAGAGATTTGCCTGCGTTATTGCGATCATTTCGAGTTTCCTGGCGTTTTCAATCGCTAGTTTGAATGCGGACGAACCTGCTCAAGCTTTTCTCGACGCGCTGCGTGACAATGGGTACCACGATGTTGCCATTGAGTATCTCGAAAGTTTGCAAAACAGCGAACTGGTTTCCGCTGAGTTCAAAAGCGTTCTTCCGTTTGAGTTGGCTCAAACGTTAATTGGCAGTACAGCCACGATGCGAGACTTGACAAAGGTCGAAACTCAGCTCGACAAGGCTCAGAAGTTGCTTACCGATTACGCTGCTGGTAACCAATCAGTTGAGGTTAGTGCCAGGACACTGCACTACCAAGGCAACTTGCTCGACCGACGCTCCAAGATTTATCTTTCGCAAGCTGAATCCGATCGATTGACCGCAGCTGAAAAAGGCGAGTTGCACGCCAAAGCTCGAACGAATTTGGCTTCTGCCCTCGAAAGCTATACAGCCGCCAAGGCGAAGATTCGATTGTTGATTGATCCGCAGAGTGCTTCCGCGATTCAAATTGATCCTGAAGACCCTTCGACGTCACGCAAAAGAGATCAGTTTCGCGCGAGCTACGCCGACGTTCGAGTTAGCATTCCGCAAATCGCCGAACAACTGGCTGACACACAGGAACCCGGCAGTGGTGAACGTGTAAAACTTTTAAAGCAAGCCCGTGATGAATACAAAAAGGTCTGGGACGCCTATCCGCGCTTCTTGGCCGGTCTCAACTCGTGTCTTTATTCGGCCAGATGCAGTTATAAATTGGGCGAGCATAAGCAAGCGCTTCAACTCCTCAATGAAATATTTGCGTTGAGCAACAATAGTGTCTTCAAGCCGATCAAGCGGCAGGCCTATGTCTTGGCGACGGAGTGTTGGTCAAAACTGGATCCCTACCCGTACACCGAAGTCGTCCAACGGCTTGATCCAGCGGTGAAGTTGCTAAACAAAATTGAAATCAAGCAGCCTCAGTGGCTACGTGTGCAATTGGAATTAGCCATCGCCATGCGTGCGAAATCGGTTGAAGTCAAATCCAAAGGAGGGCCTACCTCCAATCGTGAAGGCAAGGACATGGAGCGTGCGGCAGCTAAAGTGCTTCGCAACGTGACGCGGGTGCCCGGTCCTTTTCGAGATCGAGCCAAACAATTGCTGTCGAAATGGGATGTGAAGATCACGACGGCAGCCGAAGTCGTCGGAGCTCCCCCGGCCAGCTTTGAAGAAGCCCGTGACAAGGCGAAAGAAATTGTGACGGATCTTGAGTCGGCAGTGAGTGAAGCGTCTTTGGTCAGGAAAAAATTGGCACGCGAAAAAGACCCCGCAAAAAAGTTGCCGCTTCAAACTCAATATGATGAACTCTCTGCTCAGGTTGCCTCGCTCAGCAAATCGGCGCTGTCGATGTTCGAAAACGCTTTGAGTATGAGTACGGACGAAACCGTTCGTGCTGATATTAACAACGTTCGATACCTTCAATGTTACTGTTATTTTGCAGACCAGAAATACATCGAGTCATCACTGATTGCCGAATTCCTGTTGGCAAAATATCCGAACGTTGAGGGGACCCGTCAGGCAATGACTCTGCTGATTCAGAGCTACTCGGTCATGATGGATCGAGCCAAGGAAGCTGACAAAGCCGACGAGCGAAATCGGCTTGCGACTGCGGCAACCAATATCATCAAACGCTGGCCAGGATCCAATGAAGCCGGCGCGGCAGCGAGTTCAATGACGCGACTTGCGCTCAATCAAAAAGATTTTGACATGGCCAAGCGTTACTTCGCCGAGATTCCGGCCAAGGCATCCTATCGCAATGTCATAGGGCTAAAGCTTGGTCAACGCATTTGGTACGAATACAAGAAAAACGCCAAAGCGACCGATGCCGATCCTGCAAAGCTTCAGGCTCAACTCGATGAGTCCAAGCAATTTTTGGTGGATGGTGTCCGCGGCGTGACGGTTGACGATATGACTTACGACACCGCACTCGGTGCTTTGTTCCTTGTCGATGTGCATCTTCGCTACGGCGACGTGAAAAGTGCATTGGAACAGCTTGAGTCTTCCGCGATCGCGCCTCTAGACTTGGTTAAGCAAAAGCATCCCGTCGTCACTAACACATCGGCGGCTGCCTTGTATCGCAGAGAGGCCTACCAAATCGCAATTAAGACTTATCTCGCCGCGATGGAGAGTGGAGATAATCAAGAAGAGTGGGTGCGTAAGGCTGGCGGAATTGTCAACGCGATGCGTGAAGAGATGAAAGCAAGCCAAGACCCAAAAGCTCGAGCCCGCGTCACTCAAATTTATCAGATGATTGCTCGGGAGCTTAAAGAAAATTTTGAATCAATCGACGACGTCAATAAGAAAAAACGTTTTGCCAAAACGTTGGCAATGTTTTTGGATTCCATCGTAGAAGACTCAACGGACGGGCGTATTGTTATTTGGGCCGGTTCCACGTTGCGTACCGTTGCTGAGTCATTGCAAGACTCAGATATGGCACCCGAATCGGTTCCTCTGTTTCAAAGTGCTGCGGCTTGTCCGGTTACTCTTTCTTCTTGCCGACTTTTTCGAACCGCCCCATCAAGTTTTCACTGGTAA
>CAYMFZ010000080.1:0-14244 GCA_964389585.1 uncultured Pirellulaceae bacterium
AGGCTACACAGTCGAACTTCCAACTCAAATTCACGACGCCCTTGACCAACGAACCAATCCGACTTGGCCAACGACTTGGTTCGCACCCACGATCACTGGAGAAGGCGCATTCACATCGACTTACGATGTCATGAATAATTGGGGAGCGAACCATTGTGTCTTAACTGCCGGTCATGTTGGGAATCTATTCATTACACTTGCTTCAATTCTTCGCATTCCGGTTTACATGCACAACGTGGCTAGTGAAAGAATATTCCGCCCAAGTGCATGGAATGCATTTGGCACGAACGATCGTGAGTCAGCAGATTTTCGAGCGTGCGAGAATTTTGGACCAATTTATGGTCGTGCTTGAGCTAGGATTCCCTTCTTCGATTGTTTGCCAACTCAAAAACATCAAAGTTATGGAAAAGGCTCCTGAATTCTTTCCGATATTTACGTTGAGAATTCGAAACTCATCTACGAGCATGCAGCGACAGAATCAATTCGAAACCATGGAGGATTAAGTTGAGTACCGATCGCATTGTTTCTGCAACTGAAAAACCAATTCGCAAATACAAGCACCTTCGTGTTTGGCCGGTATTCATTCTGCTCTTGTCGATGCTGGGTTTGTTTCTTACGAGGTTTATTCCTGCGGTCTCAGATTCAGATTCCATAGCAGTATTGGTGGTTTCGATGATGGGCCCAATGCTAATCGGAGTTCTAATTCTGTTGTGGTGGTTGGGATTTAGCAGAGCAACGTGGCAAGAGAGATTGGTCGGATTCTTGGGAGTGATCGCGATCGCCGCAATCGTCATGTTCACCGCAGACCAGTCAGTACTCGGGCCTGCGATCATGATCGCTACGATTCCGATGGGCTTGGCTGGATTTGGGATCGGTGCTTTGACCTTTGGAAGACTTCGCTCATTCAAACGGACGTTAGTTGCATTGTTGATCGCAACTTGCGGCTTCGGATTTACGACTTTGATCAGAAGCAATGGACTTTGGGGAAACGGAAAACTTGATTGGGGCTGGCGTTGGATCAACTCGCCTGAAGAAGCCCTTCTTGCTCATCGTGCGCTCGCATCAAAAGACGCTTCGCTGGGCACCTTTGAAATCGAATCGGCATTAGAATCACCGGAATGGCCGCGGTTTCGTGGTGCAGATCGAAACGGTCGATCTGCTGGAGCGGACTTCTCGACAAATTGGCTTGGCCTTCCGCCAGAAAAAGTTTGGACAACTTCGGTTGGGCCTGGTTGGTCATCATTCGTCGTTGCGGGAAAGCTGTTGTTCACCCAAGAGCAGCACGGCGTCGATGAAGCGGTCGTCTGTTACAACTCAGAAACGGGACAAGTCGTTTGGACTCAAAAAGTCGAATCCAGATTCAACGATCCAATTGGTGGCCCTGGACCACGAGCGACTCCGACACTTGCGGATGGCGGACTGTTCGTTCAAGGCGCGCAGAAAATGCTTCATCGCCTTGACCCAAAAACAGGCGATGTTGTCTGGGCGGTAAACGTTGCCGAAATTGCCGAACGCGTTGCGCCGACTTGGGGATTCTCCTCGTCGCCTTTAGTTGTCGATTCAACTGTTGTCGTTCACGTTGGTGGCGAAGGCGACAAAGGTACGCTGGGATTCGACATCGAGACCGGTGCATTGAAATGGTCAGCTCCAGCGGGCGATCATTCCTATTCGTCTCCCGACTTGTTCAAACTCAATGGCAAGCAATACGTTTCTATCCTGACCAATGCAGGTTTGAATTTGCTTGATCCAGTTTCTGGTGAAATGAAGCTTGACTATCAATGGAAATGCGACGGCTACCGAGCGTTGCAACCTCAAGTCTACAAAGACTCTATTTTGCTTCCGACTCAGACCTTAGGAACAAGAAGAATTCAAATCATTGAAGATGAAACTGAACTTTCAGCCAAAGAACTTTGGACGTCACGTTTTCTTAAACCTGATTTCAATGACTTCGTTATCCAAGATCAATTCGCCTACGGTTTTGACGGCAAGATCTTTACTTGCATTGATCTCGAAACCGGAGAGCGAAAATGGAAGCGAGGTCGCTACGGAAAGGGGCAGGTGCTTTTACTTGTCAACTCAAAACTGCTTCTGGTTTTGAGTGAGCAAGGTGATTTGGTGCTATTGAAAGCCGATCCATTGGAACACATTGAATTGGCGGCGATCGCAGCGCTCGAGGGGCGAACTTGGAATCATCCCGTCGTCGTTGGAGACAAACTTTATGTTCGGAACGGCGAGAAAGCCATCTGTTACCGACTTCCAATAGTTGATCAGCAAACAGCCAAACCAACGGTGGCAAAGGCGCAAGAATAGGACAGCCGTGGGCCTTGCCAAATCGCTGGCTTAGAAAGGAAAAATTCTCACTCAATTGCTATTCGAACTTTCTTGAAACACTGAAACAATAGGAAACACTCTTTCCAACAGCCCTTTTGCCATCGGGAACTCAATATGGATTTTCAATCTCTGTTGTCTCAGGTTCTCAAGTTACCCGAAGATCAACAGCGTCTTGTTCAAGAAGAAATTCAACGGTCGTTGGCTCCTCCCAAAATTCATCATTCAGTTGGTCAAGTCGCGGAAATATGCCAAGTCACCAATGCAACGGTCCGACGATGGTTCGATCGAGGGGAGTTGCGCGGATATCGAATACCCGGCGATAGAGTCGCGCGTATCCGAGGAACTGATTTAAACGCATTCTTGTTAAAGAAAAAAATCGACGCACAAGTTTCCAACTCCGCAACTTTCAGCAGTGGACAAGCCGCCGACATTATCGGTGTTACTTCGCAGACCGTAATCCGTTGGGTTCGTACGGGAAAGCTCGCTTGCTATTTCATTCCCGGTAAACAAATTCGTCGAATCGCAAACGTCGACCTAATCAAGTTCGCAAACAAACGCGGTATCCAGTTAAAGTCAGTGAAAAAAACGGCTGCCTGATTAAACTTTCTTAAAATTTTGGTAATCCTCAACTCCTCAAACACGATCTAGTTCTGTCAGGGAGAGTCCTCTCTGTTTTTCGTTATTTGGAGTACCATTCCATGGACGATTGGAATGAAATTGTCAGGAAGAATGCTGGCCAGGTTTTGAATTCTGCCTATCGAATTCTGGGCAACGTTTCGGACGCAGAAGACATCAGCCAAGAAGTTTTTTCCGAAGCCTTCCGAAAATGGCAGGTAGCCCCTGACCAGAAGTGGTCCGGCCACTATGTCGGATGTCAGTTTGCCGTTCGATTGATTTGCTTCGATCCAATCGACCAAGCGAATTGACTGAGGCAAAAACTTTTGAGCTGGATGCCGGAATCTCTTCATGTCCTGTTGAAATCGCGATTGCGAGTGAACTGCACGATCAAATTCGCGATGCGATCGCCGACCTACCAACCCGTGAAGCGCAAGCTTTTTGTCTGATGTTTTTTGAAAACCAATCGAATCAACAGATTTCGGATTCTTTGAACATCTCCCGAGGCGCGGTCGCAACGGCAATTTCAAAAGCACGATCCAAACTGGAGTTGGTGTTTCGCAGAACTTCCTCAGGAAAATCAAAATGAACAGCAACCATACTCCCGACCCAAAACTTTCGCCCGAACTCTCCAAGGCAGTCACTCAGATGGCCCAACTCGAGGTACCCGAAGCTTCCGTAGCCAGATTGATTGACGATGCATCTGTTCATCCGAATCCGATTCCGATTCGGACTCTCTCGAAACCTCCTCAAAAACTCCCCCAACGCACCAAGCGTCATTGGCACGTGGCAGCCATCGCGGCCGTTGCAGCCATCGTATTGATTTCATTCATCTTGATTCCAACCTCATCGAATGCATTTGGAAGAATGCAAGACACAATCGCGAAATTCAAGACCATGCAACTCGTTTCTCGCGTTATAGATGGAAACGGGAAACAAATTCAAGAAATCAAAAGTTTCGTTCGTGAGCCGCGCATGGTTCGACAGGAATTTGCAGACAACACAGTCTTGATTGCAGATTTGTCAAAACAAAAAGCTCTACGGCTTGATTTAAGCAAAAAGACAGCCCAGCGCGTCACGTTGCAGGGCCCTGATACATCTAGCCAACTGTTTGACGCTGTCATTGGCGTTTTGCGAGGAACAGATTTCCAGTCCGCAAGCAAAGTTGGGCGGCGAACGTTCAAGGGAAAAAAAGCGATCGAATTCGAAGTCAAAACTGGCCAAGAAAATGCCTTGCTAGCTCACGTTCTTATTGAGGCGAAATCGAACCTCCCACTCAAAGTCGAATTACCACTTGGGCCAAATGGAGTTTATGTCGAAGCCACCGAATTTGTTTTTGACGCTGAACTGGATGAAAAGCTTTTTTCTCTGACCACGCCCAATGGGTTCAATGTTATTCCTGAGGATTCTTTCGTCTCACTTGACGCTGCCAACCTGGTCTTGAAGCCTCAGGCAAAAACAATTGGCCCAATCGAATTTGGTTTTTCAACTGAACAAGTCATTGAGTTGATGGGCAAGCCGGACGTGCTTGGTCATCCTGCTAATGAAGAAGCAATCAAGATGAGTTTCCTCAATTACCACCGAATCGGAATTCAAGTTACGGTTCATCCGGAACACGGTACCACGTCTGTTGCCTGCCTCGATTACATTCCAAAGTTCGGCGTACGTAAATTCACCGGAACCTATCAAGGTGGCATTCGAATCGGTGATTCCGAAAAAACGATCACCGAGGTACTTGGTGAGCCAACCAGTGAATTGACTTCTGACTCAATCGCAAATCAACTGGTCTACAACTCTGAAGAATTTCGCTCCGTCTTCAACTTTGAAGACTCAAAATTAAAAAGCATGTCTGTTTCTCAACTTCCTCAAAAGAAAGACTGAATTAGTTTGCTCATTAGCAGACGACAAAAACCGGCATGAAACCAACTTCCGATGTTACTAGATCAGAATTCGTTGATTGGTGGCGACTTTAGCTTCATGCCTGTTTGCTTTGTCCGATACACTGAGGCTTTCCATCTGTCTCGCGAAGGCTTCTATTGTCGAACTACCCCAATTTGCTAATTGGAATTGGAGCCTCGGCAGGAGGACTTCAGGAAATCAAGACAATCATTGGACGACTCCCCAAATCCTTTGCAGGAGCGATTGTTGTGGCCTGTCATCGGGCACCCGGTCACAAAAATATGCTGGCCGGAATTCTCGCCAAGCACACGAACGTTAAGGTTCGCGAGCCTTCTGACCAAGACAAGATCGAGTGCGCGACAATTTACGTTGGAGACTCAAGCGAACGAATTGAAGTCGAATCGCATGGTCTATTCGACGTTGAAGTCGACAATTCCAAATTCGCAAGGTTCCATAGAATCGACGATCTGTTTCACTCAATCGCCGCCGCCGCAGGACGCAATTCCGTGGGCGTCGTTCTCTCAGGCATGCTCTGGGACGGCATCGAAGGATTAGAAGCAATTAAGGCATCTGGAGGCTACTGTATCGTTCAAGATCCACTCGATGCGTCTTTTGAATCGATGCCACAAAACGCACTTGATGCGGTCAATGTAGACTTTGTCGGTGACGCGGACGAAATCGCTACGAGACTCATTGAAATCGCCGCGAAACGAAACTTTATTTGACCAAAACGGTTGCTTGCCTAGCTTGGGCTCTTGCGACAATCCACCGACTACAAGAAAAACCAAAATCAATTTCGTTTTGGTTCGCACATCTCTTAATGGCTCTACTTACTTGCGCTCGATTGTGTCAGAGCCTTGGTTGCTACCAACGTTGAGATTGTCCTTCTGAGTAACGTTGGTCGAATCGTTTGAATGCTCAACGAGAATAGGTCCGTCGAAACCTGTCGCTTGGTTGCCTTGAACCAAAACTTTGTCAGCATAGTGCAAATCAACAGAGGGAAACTCTGTGCTGGTCGGATACGAATCGCTGAATTCCATCTTGTTTCCAGTTATCTCCAATCCACTGACCGATCGCGCCTGAGCTATCAATCCGTTGAATGACTTGATTGTATTGTTTTCGAATCGAATATTGCGATGGTAGTGACCTTCGCCCATTCGCTGGTCAGCCGACAACAGTGGCGACGCGAGCAAAGGGTAAGCCGCGCTTCCTTCGAACCCAACATTCTCAAAAGTGTTGTTAGAAATCATGACGTCTTCAACGGCTCCCGATTCATACCATTTCTTGTTGTCACCCTCGATCAAGATGCCATGCATTTGCGTTGAGAAGTAATTATTGTCAACGACAACCTTACCCTTGGTCGTAATCAAAGCTCCACGCGCCCGATTTTGACGAATCGTGTTGTTTCGCATTTCAAGATTGGGATACCAAGTCAAATTCTCAACAGAAAGCAGTCCACGGGGTATTGATTCAGGAACATCCGCAACCGTAATGACGAAACGATGCTCATTGAGAACCACGACTTCCTCAATCGTGGTCTTTGCAAACGGAAGAATCGTTTCTCGCGAAAGAAAAGCCACTTCATCGCCTGGCTCTGCGAACGTTAACCCCCATTGCTGGAAATGACTGATCTCGCACAGAAACTTTCGACCGCCCAAATACTCTTCGACTTTTACATACGCTCCGTGAACATTGATTCCGTCGTCCAGCATGTGCTCGAACAAGCAGTTCTCAAGCTTGATCGTCCCTTTGCACCCAATGAAGTGCGTCGCGTCCGCCCGCGTTGCTGCAATCCTCTCGTCATTCGACGTTACAACCATGTGATTCAAATTGACATCGTGCGTGCGTTCAACAATTAACGCCATTCCCCCCGCCTCATGAACCGTGACGTTGTCAACGTTGACGTCTCGCGAATTCGTGACATGAATCGCAGGACACAGGCGACTGGTTGGATGGACACCGTAAACCACCAAAACACTTCCCATCGGCGGTGCTTTTTTTACGCCTTTATCAATTCGAAATCGGTTCTCTCCGGTCTTTGTGACTCGGGCCTTATTTGAGTTGATGTTGTACTTTTTTGTTCCGTAAATCGGAGATTTGGTTTTCGGATCAAAAACGATATTGGAGCCGATTGGGTCGTCTTGCCCGTAGCGATGAAACAAAATCTTACCGCCAGCGATGGTGTAAGGATATTTTTCAGGATCCGTTTCGACTTCAAAACTTTTCGCGTCTTCGTTGCTCTCAACCACCGTTAGCTCAGCATGAAACGATCTAATCCAATCGATGGTGAAGTTCTTCAGCGTCACCCCTTGAGTGCTTTCGATCGTGATTGGAACCATCCGACCATGAAACATGAAAGTCGAGCCACCACCAGCAATTGTGATGTTCTTACAATCGAAAAGTGGAAACCCAATTCGCTTGAGTCCGTTATCGTGATTGGCTACCGCTCGATAGGTCTCCAAAGCGTTCTCAGGATGGAAATCGTATTGGCCCTTGGGAAAGAAGATCGTCACGCCTGGTTTGTCTTTGACCGATTCGATCAACTGGTTGACCAGAAACGTCACATCCTTGCCAGGTACGATGCCATGATCAGCGACATTGATTTGAGTTGACGCTTGGCGAGCAGAAGCGTCTTGAGCGTGAACCGATTGAAAAAAGATCGTTGTCAGAACGATTAGGCAACTCCATGCGGATCGAATCACTTACCATCTCCAGAAATTAAATGAGCGCCCATCGAAGGTCGACTTGCAAACGAAGTCGTTTCAATTCCAGTCACTGACTTGTAACGTGAAATCACAAACTTCTTGATTGACTCCACGGCATCGGAGCGAACCAAGCTCACGGTGCATCCGCCGAATCCGCCACCCGTCATCCGTGAACCAAACACTCCACCTTTTTCACCTAACTCGCTCATCAAATCAACGAGCAAGTCCAGCTCTTTGCAACTGACAGAGTACTGATCTCGCAACGAATAATGACTCGCGTACATTAACTCGCCAACCCTCGCCCATTCAGAATCGCGAAAGGCATTCGCGGCAAGAACGGTTCTTTCAATCTCACTGACGACATGACAAGAACGCTTGTACTCGGTTGGCGTCAATAATTCCCGATTGGAGTCGACTTGGCTCATCACAACATCGCGCCAGGAGTCCGTTTTAAGTTTTGCCAAAGCCGAGTCGCACTCGGAGCGTCGCCGAGCGTACTCGCCGTCGGCCAACGAATGCTTGACGTTGCTGTTTGTGATCAAAACGGAGACTTCGCTGCCTTCAAACGGAACGGGGTCGACTTTTTGGCTACGACAATCCAACAGCATAAGTTCGTTGGGTCGGCCAAAAACGCTCGCGAACTGGTCCATGATTCCGCAAGGTACACCTGCAAAATTGTGCTCGGCTCGCTGACAGAGCAGGGCTTTGTCACCCGGATCAAGCGTCGTTCCAGTTAAAGACTCCAGCATCGTCGCGATCGCAACCTCAAAGGCAGCGCTGCTGGACAAGCCACTGCCAACTGGAATATCTGAGCCAACCACGGCGTTAAACGGCGGCACCTTGATTCCGAGTCTCACAAATTCGGCAACGACTCCTTCGAGATATCGCCCCCAACCTGACATCGTTGGCAGAGTAGAACCGACAAGCGGAACTTCGACACTTTCGTCCAAGTTCAAACTATAAACATTGCCAAATGTTTGAGTTGAATCGGAGGCAGCAGATGCGGCAACAACCACGTATCGCTCAATCGCCATTGGCAGAACAAATCCATCGTTGTAATCAATGTGTTCACCAATCAGATTCACTCGGCCTGGGGCTGCCGTGACGACTTCACTGTGCGCAGAAAACATGCGCTGAAAATCTTGTTCAACAGAGTGTTGTAGAGAATTCAATTGATCGATATTGGAATCAACAATTTCAGAATCAGCGTTGGATGAATTACCGCTTGATTTTGGAGAACCGATAATTTCCACGACTTGACTCAACAGAATTACGAAAGTAACACGAAAGGTAAAACACGCGCCTATTCTAGCGGGGCTTATCCAAATTGACATGAAGAGTTCAGATTTTTGCGATTACATCGTCGGCACAGCACGTAAGAAACTAAATTGTACTTTGCAATGATTCAGGCATTATCGTGATCTTGCAAGCGCTCTATAAAAACTTTAACAAGCATCCAATTGAATCAACGGAATTTCAGCGTCAACAATTTTTTTTGCGTCAGTTCGAAACGGCTTCTTGTTTAACCACCCGTCTTTCGATACTTCCCAGGTGTCATCTTCATTTCACGTTTGAACACCACGTGCATATATTCTGGATGACCATAACCGCATTGCAAGGCAATCGTTTCGATTGGTAGATCAGTACCCAGAAGCAATGTGCAAACTTGCCTCAACTGCACTCGTCTGATTTCTTGTTGTGGTGACCGACCAATCACGTCACGCATCTTGCGCTCGATCGTGCTGCGAGAAACGCCAATTTCATTGACGACATCGGCGACCGTGATGCCTTGGCACGCGTTGTTGCGAATGAACTGAAGGGTTGCCGACAACTCATCATCTTCGACCGCGACGATATCGCTTGAGCGCCTCGCGAAAACTCCCAGTGGTGGAATCTTAAATTCTTGGGCTTTGGTCGGTTTGGATTTGGATTCCAACATTTCTGATAAAAGTGCCGCACTCCTAAAGCCAATCTCTTCCGCATTTGGCATCACACTCGACAACGGAGTATGACTGAAATTGCAAAGCAATTCATCATTGTCGACGCCCAACACGGCAATCGACTCAGGAACATCAATACTGGCTTCTTCGCAACAGTCGATCAGCTTCTTACCGCAAGCGTCGTTGCAACCCATGATCCCAACCGGTTTGGGTAAGCTCTTAAGCCACGCAATCAAGTTCGCTTTTTCTGAATCTCGTTGACGTTGATTTTTCGCAAACCAGTCAACTTGGAACGATGAGAATTTGGCTTGCGGAATATCATTGACAAATGATTGAAATCCCAATGCACGGCGGTCTGACCACGACTCTTTGTTGAATCCACAAAAGGCGAAATTCTGGAGGCCGCGTTCCTGAAAATGTTCGGCGGCCATGGCTCCAATCGCGTGATCGTCAGAACGCACTTTTGTGAAACCGGTCAATTCGTCTCGATCAGTCAACTCAACGAACGCAAGCTCTCGATTGGTGACTTCCAACTGAAGTTCTTCAGTCGTTTGCCGGCTAATGATTCCATCCCCAGACCAGTTCTTGATCCAATCAGGCACTCCGGCGTTGACGTCTCGCTCTTCAATAACCGCGATCCAATCTTGCTTTTCCTTTTCTTGAATGAACCGTTGGATCCCGCGCAGGATTTGACGCCCATAGCTGGACGAGGTTTCGATCAATAATGCAATCGAATATTTGTCTTGTGTATCTGATTGACTCAAAACTAATCCCGCACCCTAAGCAAAAACCTTCCCTAATCCCTCAAAACGAATGACGCAAAATCCAATTCGCAATTGAGATTCAGAAATAATCGTAGTTGACTGAATCGTTCAATAAAAGGTGGCTAATAGGAGTCAGAGATTTTCTTTCTGTTGAAAGGGCCGAGGAATGAAGGAAGCGTTAAAAATTGGCCGCAATACCTGCTCAACGCACCAACGAGCGACCTGTCAAAACTTAGCCAGCAAGCCGTTGTAGTGTAAAAGGTCTTTCTCACGCAGAGCCGCAAAGGCACAGAGTAACAACACCAAACTCTCTCTGCGCCTCTGCGTGACGCTACTTCAAATCTGCATTGAACTCGATTTTCTGCGTTTGAAGAATCGCATCACTTTGAATCGTAATTTCGCCAAGATCTGAGTCGCTCACGCCAGTAACCACACATTCCAAACTCTCGCCTGGCGGCAAACCTTTCAACGAAGTTTTCGATCGCTTGGTTCCGGCTGCTAGATACGCATCGCGATAGATAGGTGCAACACCTTCATTGGCGACACGAATCTTGAGTTCGTTGGAATTACCATTAGACGTCTTTGTCGCTGAAGTTATTCGGAACCGGTATCCCGTTGCCATTCCAGCTTCCGCGATTCGTTCCATTGATTGATATCGCGGTTGATCGTTTCCAATCATATAGGTGATGTGGAATTGCTTGGCGGCGTCTCTAAACGAAACTCCGTTGGGACCATTTGCTGCCAAAGCGTTTTTCTGATCCTTTTTGTTGTAGTAACTAAACTCACCACCGCCGGGTTGTCGACGCCAGCGGTTTTCGTCAAGGATTTTCCAGTTGACCGCATTTTCCTTTGGGTGTGGTTTGCACAAAAACGAATCATCAAAGACACCAAACTCAAGCGCGAGCAGTTCTTCGTTCTCCTCGAGTGGCGTGTAATCAAAATCCGCTGAATCGATGCTGATCGACCAGGGAAGTTGCTCGAACTGCTCGTCCATGTGACGCAAGAACTTGCCTTGAAAATCCTTCGAAGGAAAAGTCTTACCAAGTTCATTTGGTCCGTCGTAAATATGAAACTCCGCCCAAAGACCGAACCCGGTTTGCAAGAAAGCGATCCGGCGATCGCCATCGTACCGCCCAGCGAACCGTTTGTAGAACTCAAGCGTAAACTCCTGTAGCGCCGAACTACTCCAATCGCAGAAATGCGTTTTCTTGTTTTCGCTTTTGCCGATCGTTTCCTTGTACCCTTCGCTATCAAGCACGAACTGCGGGACCGTCGTCTGCTTTCCCACATAGCAAAAATAGAATCTCAAAATCGCTTGATGGTTTCTCTCCGCAACTTCTTCAAGAATCTTATCCAATTTTGCGAAGTCGTAGTCTCCATTGGGCTGCACGACTTCGTTGTAGCCAACGTATCGATACTCTAACGCGATTGAATCTTTGGACTTGGACGCTTCTTCATTGTCCGTCCAAAGCACGACACCGGTCATGGGCTGGACACGCGTGATTCTTGATGAAAGTGCGACCGACTCTTTTTCTTGTACATTCGCAGGGAGTGCGACTGTCAAAAGCAAAAGGCTGGAGATCAAAAGTTTTGGTGCCATCGGTTTTTCGTAGTCCTGTTGTTTTCATCTCTGTGGATCTTGTCATCTAGGATAGACAGTCAAAATTTCAAATAGTAGCCCTTCGCAATGGGCAAGTATTTTTATCGATGTCAGCCCCCAATCGATACGAATTCAGTATACGCTTCGACTCCTCAGCCAGCATTCGACGGACTTCGCGGCGTTTGCCTTTTACACGAGGAATCTTCATGTTGTCATAAGCCGTCGTTTGATGACGCATCCAAGCGATCACCGCCGATTCAGCCCTGCGTTCGATTGGGATTCTCTCCGTTCGCGCCACCGTCCCGCTTCCAACCGGCGTCGCATGTTTCGTCACGGCTTTCGCCAATCGCGTTGCGACATCGGAATAGCGGTTATCGAAATCGAGAAAATCAACAACGGCCTGGTGAAAGTCATCAACGTATTGAGCTTGCTTCTTGTCACGACGTTTGGCGTCCGAGGCGCGACGTTTCTTGTAAGCATCAGTTGATCGCTCGGTCGTCAACTCTTTTTCAACTTCGTCGATACGAATTGCGGGAGCCCAGACACCCAGCGAAAAAGTCCGACGTCCTTTTTTCAGTTTGACGGTCCAGCTTGGCCCGCGAGACTTCACTCGGCGAGTCATTCCCGCATCGCCCGGTGGCAAGAGCTTCCAATCCTTGGGAACCAATATAACTTCCCCCTGCTCTGTTCGGACGGAACGATCATTAGGTCCTGGCGCGACGATCCGTGTTTTATTTGGCATTAAAATTCATCTAACGGTTGTGTGCCATAGATTCAAGTTTCCACATCGAGGACACGCTCTACAAAAGTGACTCGCAGTTTAGTAGATTGCAGATTGTATTGGCCAACCTTTAAGAGCATCAATTGCGGTGAAAACAAAAGTTTACGACAACGCAGCGGCCGCACTTTTCGATTTGAAGGACGGTATCTCCTTAATGAGTGGTGGATTTGGACTTTGTGGCATTCCTGAAAACAGCATCAAGGAAATTCGCCGTCAAAGCATCAAAAGCATTCACGCGATCTCAAACAATATTGGAAACTCCGGGCGCGGATTGGCATGGCTGTTAAAGGAACGTCAGATCAGTGCCGCGACATGCAGTTACGTTGGCGGTAACCCTGACCTCGAACAACAAATGCTCGCTGGTGAAATTGACGTGACGTTAGTCCCTCAAGGAACTTTCAGCGAACGCATTCGCGCGGCGGGAATGGGAATCCGCGGCTTCTATACGCCCGCCGGATATGGAACGCTGGTTGCCGAAGGAAAAGAGGAACGTGAGTTTGATGTGCCTTGCATTTTCGAGCTGCCACTATCCGCAGATTTCGCGATCATCAAAGCCGAAAAAGGGGATACGTTTGGGAATCTTTGGTTTAAGGAAACCGCTCGAAACTTTTCACCTTTAATGGCGATGGCAGGCAAAGTCACTGTTGTCGAAGTTGAACAACTCGTCGAGCTCGGTGAGATTCAACCCGAAGATGTGCACCTACCTGGCGTGTTCGTGCAGCGAATCTATCAAGGCTCCGACTACGAGAACACAATCGAAATTCCAAAGTTTGCGGACGATTAGGTTTCACAGCGTGGCGAGAGTCTTTTCAAACTTTCCAAATTTTTCGGATCAAAAATCATGACCAACAAACCAGCGCCCTGGTCGAAGCTTGAGATGGTAGATGAAGTGATCGAAATGCTCGATGACGAGTCGAGTTTGAATCTTGGGATTGGCATTCCAACTTTGGTTGCCGAACGCATACCTCCAAACAAAAACATTTGGATTCATTCGGAGAATGGCGTACTCGGTGTCAGCGGTCGGCCAACACGCGAATCCGTTTCGCCGACTCTAATCAACGCTGGCAAAGAAACGATCAGCGTCAAAGCGGGCGCGAGTTTCTTCGACAGCTCGACGAGTTTTGGCATGATCCGGGGCGGCCACATTGACGTTTGCATTCTGGGTGGAATGCAAGTCGACGCCGAAGGAAGCCTCGCGAATTGGATGATTCCTGGTAAGAAGATTACTGGCATGGGTGGCGCAATGGATTTAGTCCACGGAGCCAAAATGATCATCGTCATGCTGACGCATTTTTCCAAAAGAGGAGAAGTCAAACTCCTTCATCGTTGCACTTTGCCGCTGACTGGAAAAAATGTAGTTCACAAGATTATCACCGACCACGGTATCTTCACGCCGCTAGGCGAACAGTTTCGAATAGAAAAACTGGCAGCCGGTGTGACGCGTGAACAGCTTGGTTTACCAGATGAATTGCTGGCGGATGATCCGAGATGACTTGGCAACATCACAAGTGAGCCGCGGGCCGTAAGGCACCGGGCAAGCCGCGCCAACAGATTGCCCACTGAATTGAATAAGCGTTTATTCGCGTAAGCTGTCAGTCAAATAAGCGCC